>DASXXL010000194.1:0-5481 GCA_036503085.1 Pyrinomonadaceae bacterium
AAGATCTGGCTCGAGATCGACAAGTGGAACAGCGAGTTTCTCTACGTCGAATCTTTGCCCGCCGGCATCGGCTCGAACGACATCGGCCTCGACCGCGGTCAACTCGGCGCCAGCTCGATCGTGCGTTTCGATCGCAGTGGCCCACGCGTGCTGCTCGTCGCGCCGAATTATTATTTTCGCGCTATCTCCAACAATCCCGACGAACGCACCGCAGTGAAAGACGCGTTCGCCGAATCGACACTCTGGGGCTTTGAAGTCGCCGCGGAAGAAAGCGGACGTGTGCTCGTCGATGCCACGAACTTTCTCCTGCGCGACGTTCATGAAGTCACGAACGTGCTTCAACGCACGCAACAAGGAACCTACAGGCTCGATTCTTCGCGCAGCGCTTTCTATTTGCCTAACACGAAAAACTTTCCGCTCAATACGGAGATCGAAACCACGCTGACGTTCACCGGCGATCCGACCGGACAGTACCTTCGTCAGGTCGTGCCGAGACCGGAAGCGATCACAGTGCGCGAGCATGTTTCGTTCGTACAGTTACCCGGCCCCGGTTTCCAGCCGCGCACTTTCGATCCGCGCGCCGGCTACTTCGGCATTCAATACATGGACTTCGCGACGCCGATCGAAGACCCGATCACGAAACGCTTCATCGCGCGTCATCGTTTGCAGAAAAAAGATCCCACGGCACGCGTGAGCGAAGCCGTCGAACCGATCGTCTATTACGTCGATCGTGGCGCGCCCGAGCCGGTGCGTTCCGCGTTGCTCGAAGGCGCGCGCTGGTGGAACCAGGCGTTCGAAGCGATTGGTTACAAAGACGCGTTTCGCGTCGAGCTGATGCCGCCCGACGTTGACCCGATGGACGTGCGTTACAACGTGATTCAGTGGGTACATCGTTCGACGCGCGGCTGGTCCTACGGCAACTCGCTCACCGATCCGCGCACGGGCGAGATCATTCAGGGTCGCGTGTCGCTCGGTTCGCTGCGCGATCGCCAGGACTTGCTGATCGCGGAAGGTCTGCTCGCGCCTTATGACGGCACAAACACGACGCCGCCGAAGTTGATGGAGATGGTGCTCGCGCGTTTGCGGCAACTCGCGGCGCACGAAGTGGGCCACACGCTCGGTCTGCAACACAACTACGCGGCGAGTCCCGTCGGACGTTCTTCAGTGATGGATTATCCCGCGCCTTGGGCCAAGCTCGGTCCTGATGGTGTGCCGGATCTTTCCGACGCGTACGCGAAGGGCATCGGTGAATGGGACAAGGTCGCGATCGCGTACGGCTATCAGGATTTCGCGCCGGGCACCAACGAAGCACAGGCACTCGACGCGACGTTGCGCGACGCGTTCGCGCGCGGCCTGATGTACTTAACCGATCAGGATGCGCGTCCCGAAAGCAGCTCGAGCTCGGTGGCCCATCTCTGGGACAACGGGCGCAACGTCATCGACGAGCTCGCGAACGTGATGAAGGTGCGCGCGGCCGCGCTGCGACGTTTCGGCGAAAACAACATTCGCGAAGGCCAGCCGCTCGCGACGATCGAGGAAGTGCTCGTGCCAATCTACATGTATCACCGCTATCAGGTCGAAGCGGCGGCAAAAGTGATCGGCGGCCAGGACTACACCTTCAGTGTGAAAGGAAAAGGCGATCGCAATCCGCAGATCGTCGCGCCCGAGGAACAACGTCGCGCGCTGGCGGCAGTGCTCGATACTTTGAAACCCGAAGCGCTCGCGGTGCCGGAGTCGTTGTTGCGTCTGATTCCGCCGCGGCCAGTGGGTTATCCCCGCACGCGCGAAGACTTTCGTATTCGTACGCAGCCGGTGTTCGACGCGCTCGCGCCGGCGGAAGCGATCGCGGACCACGTCGCCGGTTTCCTATTCAACCAGGAACGCGCCGCGCGGCTGGTCCAGTTTCACGCTCGCGATCCGCGCAATCCGGGTCTCGACGAACTGATCGATCGCGTGCTCGCGGCGACGTGGAAAGCGCCCGCGGCGAGTGGTTATGCAGGCGAGCTTCAGCACACGGTGAACATAGTTGTGTTGACGAATCTCATGTCGCTGGCCGCGAACGATCGCGCGGCGAACCAGGTGCGCGCGATTGCATCGTGGAAACTCGAGCAGTTGAAGACGTGGCTCGGCACGCAACGACGTTTGACCACGGACGACAACCGGCGCGCGTTTCTTTTCTACAGCTTCGATCAGATCAAACGCTTTCAGGAAGATCCGAAGAAGATGAATCTGACGACTCCGCAACCCCCGCCTGACGGCCAGCCTATCGGCATGGATCGATGGTAGGATTAGCGTCTCATGCCCGGACTTGAACATTACGTCGGCGAAGTGCTCGATGAAAAATACCGCCTCGAACGACTGCTCGGTCAGGGCGGCATGGGCGCGGTGTATCTCGCGACACACCTCGGCACCGAACGCTACGTCGCG
This sequence comes from Pyrinomonadaceae bacterium, assembly GCA_036503085.1. GTDB lineage: Bacteria > Acidobacteriota > Blastocatellia > Pyrinomonadales > Pyrinomonadaceae > PSRF01. Next base: position 2,428 of record DASXXL010000194.1, read on the forward strand.
TTGAAATTGATCTCGCCGCGTTTCATGCGCAACGAGGAGTTTGTCGAACGCTTCAAGCGCGAGGCGCGCGCTGCGGGGCGTTTGCGTCACCCGAATGTCGTCGACGTTACGGACTTCGGTTTCGCGCGCGTGAAAGAAGGCCACGTCGCTTATCTCGTAATGGAATATCTCGACGGCTGCACGCTCGGCGACGTGCTCGCCGAAGAGAAGCATCTACCGCTCGAGTGGGTCGCAGACATTCTCGAACAGGTTTGTTCCGCCGTTCACGAAGCACACCAGCAAGGCATCATTCACCGCGATCTGAAGCCTGACAACATCTGGCTCGAACCCAATCGTCTCGGCGGTTATCGCGTCAAGGTGCTCGATTTCGGCATCGCCAAACTTGGGCCAACCACTGAGAGTGCGCCCGTCGATGACTCAGCTTCGACACTGATCGACAATGTCTCGGCGCTGCGCGCTGGCGGCGAGCTCGAAAAGAACACGCTGCTGCAAGCGCCGCAGCTCACTAAACCGCCGACGCAGCAGGACAGTTTTGCAGACGAGGACGGCACCCTGCTTTTCGATGAAACAAACGGAGGTCCAACTCGACACGCGGGCGCGACGACCGCGCGTGGCTCGGCGCTGACGCGTGTGGGCGCGATCATGGGTACGCCGCTTTACATGTCGCCCGAACAGTGTGGCGGCGGACACGTCGACATGCGTTCCGACATCTACAGTCTCGGCGTGATCGCTTATCAAATGCTCGCGGGCGAGCCGCCGTTTTCCGGCAACACTTCCGCGGTGATGAAGGCGCATCGCGAGCAGTCGCCGCAGCACCTGCGCGAACGTTCGAAGAAGATTCCGAAGCGCGTTGCAGGCGTGGTGATGTCGGCCTTATCAAAAGAACCGGCGAAGCGGCCGGCGACTGCGTTTGCATTTGCGAGTACGTTGCGCGGGCAGGCGGAAGGCATCGGCGCGCTTTACCGGCGCGCGTTTGCGCTCTACAGCGAGTACTTCCCGAAGTTCGTGAAGTTGAGTCTGATTGCGCACGTGCCGGCGATCGTCACGACGGCGCTGATAATTGGCCTGATGCTCATTGACCACTTTCGACATCCGTATGGACTCGCAAAGCAGATTGCGTTCTACTCGGCGATGATGATTGTTGGTCTGGGCTACATTCTTTCTTACTTCGTCGCTTCAGCGGTAATCTCCGGGGTGACTGCCGTAATGATTACGCAGATAACTGCGGCGCCATTGCGGCCGGTAGAGCTTCGGGTTGCGTTTGGCGTTTTGAAGAAGCGTTGGCGTCCGTTTTTGAAGACGATGATTCGCGTCACTGTGCGGATGTTAATCGGTTACTGCTTGCTGATCGTGCCCGGCATCGTAGTTTGGATTCGTTATTCGCTTTATGGTCCAGTGGTCCTGATCGAGGGACTGGAAAAGAAAGCAGCGATGAAACGAGCGCGTGAGCTGGCGTCGCGTTCATGGCGCACGATAATTATCGTTTCAGTCCTCCAGTTTGTGATTCCGATAATCGTCAGTTTGTTCGTGGGACGAATCCGGTTCGGGTCTAATCTCCATCCTCCGTCGTGGTCGCAACAGATCTATCAGCAGGCACTCGGACTCGTGAACATTCTGGTGGTACCGCTGATGTCGATCGTCCCGGCGCTGCTGTATATCAAGATGAAGCAGTTGGGTGGCGAGCCGTTGACGGCGGCGCTCACGCAGATCGAAGAAGTCGACGCGGGCGAGCGCAGTGCGTGGCAGCAGCGCATGCGCACGCGCGTGAGTTTGTCTACTCCCACCAGCCACAAGACCGCATAGGGTGAAAACACTCAGTTCCCTGTTGCGTACACAAAGTTTTTTGACGGCCCAACTACCTCGCTATATACTGCGCCCACCTCAACGTGAGGACATGTCACTCGCGACCCGTTCAGGAATTCACACTTGTCTCACTCCTCGCGAATGACAGAATTCACGGTCCAGGCGTAGAGGTGCTCGATAAACTCAAAACCCGCAAGGCTTGTTAACTTCTCCTCCGGAGGTAGCGATGCTCAAACTCCTCATTAGCGCGGTGCTCGTAATTGCTGTTTCTTCAATCCTTATCACCCTAACCTCAAACAGCGCCAACTCGAAAATCCAGGAACTGGAAAAATCAAAGGATCGCGGCAAGTTGTCATGGTACGCCGCGAGGGCGAAGGCAAGAGGACAGACCGAAGCGAAAGTTGCGGTACCCGTCATTGAGTACGCGGTGCCGGAAGATTTGGATGACGCCCTTGCCTATTACAGTCTCGTGGTAGTGGAACCGGTCGAGAAAAAGTCGTATCCCGACGAAAGCACAATCACGAGTTAGTATAAATTCAAGCTGATCGAGGATTGTCAAGCCCGACACGTCTTTGCACTACGTGCCCGGACATTACACCTGGACCTGCCGACATGTTGCCGCTCAAGTCCGACGAATTCCTGGCGTCCAGCGCGGAAGGTGAAATAGAACTGTCCGGCATCAAGCTCGTCAGCATCGATCGTGACCATCCCGGCTTCGAAAAGGGAAACGCTACGTCATCTTCCTTGCCTTCAACACCGCGCGAACCGTGGCGGCATTGCGCATGGGCCCGACGGGTACGTTTCAGTTAGACGATTTAGATCAGCTAAGACCCATCAACGAGAAATACAAACACCCGGTCATCGATGAACTCACAGGTGGCGCGGATCATTCGCTGAATAAATTGCGCAAACGCCTCAAGACCGGGAAGTAGATTTCGCAAAAATCCTGGTTTCTCGTTCCTCAACTTCCTCAAGAGAAAGGCTTCGCGATAAATCTCACGTTGTCTTCGCACGCTCGGACTTGGATTTTCGGCTTTGTGTTTACGCTCTTTGTTGTCGCTGTAGTATTTGTCGACGCAGAGAACTGCCCACCTTGTTATAAGGATCAACAGCTTCCCGTTAGCAGCGGCACGCAAACGGTCGCGTAATTTCTTCCGCTACCGCGCGAAGATCAGAAATAACCAGGATGCTCAAATGGGTCGTTGGGCTTGGGACGTGATCTTAGGCAGAGGGCCAACAACAGTAAGCGCA
>DASXXL010000195.1:0-2110 GCA_036503085.1 Pyrinomonadaceae bacterium
CCACACACCGACGATCTGGCGCGGCGCGCTCGCCGGATTGCTCAGTGGCCCAAGCAGATTGAACGTCGTGTGAATTCCGAGTTGGCGGCGAATGCCCGCGACGCGCGCGGTCGCGCCGTGATACAGCGGCGCGAACATGAAGCAGATGCCGATGTCGTCGAGCGCCTTCTCTGACACCGACGGAATTGCCGACACGTTCACGCCCAAAGCCGTCAACAGATCCGCACTTCCCGATTTGCTGCTCGCCGCACGATTACCGTGCTTCGCGACCGGCAACCCGGCGCCCGCGATTACAAACGCCGCCGCGGTCGAGATGTTAAAAGTCTTCGCGCGACTCGAGCCCGTGCCCGCCGTGTCGATAAAACACGAATGTCTGGCCTCAATGCGCGACACGCGCGAACGCAGGCCGGCGGCCATGCCCGTCAACTCTTCAACTGTTTCGCCTTTCGCGGCCAGCGCCACCAACGCCGCCGCGATCTGCGCGTCGGTTGCTTCCGCGTCGAGCAACGACTCGAGCAATTGCTCCGCCTCGTCGCGACCCAGATCTTCGCGACGAACCAACCGCGCAATGAATTCAGTTAAGCGATGTGACATGCGATAGTGAGGACTTAAAGTTTAAGAAAATTCGCGAGTAGTTGTTTGCCTTCCGCGGTCAGAATCGATTCGGGATGAAACTGAACGCCTTCCACTTTGAGCTCGCGATGGCGCAGGCCCATGATGACGTCGTCGGCCGTGTGCGCGGAGATTTCCATCGATTGCGGCAGCGACTCTTTCTCTACAATCAACGAATGATAACGTCCCGCCTGAAACTTATCCGTCAATCCTGCGAATATCGTCTTGCCGTCGTGAATCACTTCCGACGATTTGCCGTGCATCAGCTCCGGCGCGCGAATCACGCGTCCGCCAAACGCCTGCCCGATTGCCTGATGCCCGAGACAAACACCGAGCAGCGGCACGCGTCCCGCAAAGCGCTCGATCACGTTGAGCGTGATTCCCGCCGTGTCGGGTGTGCCTGGTCCAGGTGAGATCACGATGCGCTCCGGTTTCAGCTCGGATTCGATCTGCTGAACCGTGACCTGATCGTTGCGCCGCACTTCCACCTTCTCGCCCAGCTCACCGAGATACTGCACGAGGTTGTAAGTAAACGAATCGTAGTTGTCGATGACGAGCAGCATCAGCGCTTACCTCGCAAAAGCAGGACGACGTTTTCGCGCTTGTTGCGCGCGGCCCATTCAGCGGCGGTGATACCGTCGTTATCTTTCAACGACACGTCGGCGCCGCGACTCAACAAGAGTTGCGCGGCATCCTGGTGGCCGTAAACCGCGGCCCACATCAACGGCGTTCCGCCTTGTTTGTTCTTCGCGTTCGGGTCCGCGCCTTTATCGAGCAGACGCCTCATGATCTCCGTGTTGCCCGTCTGGGCCGCGCCGTGCAGCGCAGTGTCACCGTCCGCATCCTGTGCGTTCACGTCCGCGCCGTGGGCCAGAAGTTTGTCGACACGCTCCGGGTTGTCGCGCCAGACGTAAGCGAGCAGCGCCGGCCGCGCATTCAACCCGCGCGCGTTGGGATCCAGATCGGGATGACTCAAGAGCGCGTCGACGACGTCTTCATACATCGCTTCAGTCGCATGACTGAGCGCGGTGTAGCCGCGTTTGTCTTTGACGTTGAGATCCGCGCCGCGCAACAGCAGCGTATGGACCACGTCGAGATCGCCGTGCGCTGCCGCGGCGATCAAAACCGTGCGGCCGTCGGCATCCTGCGCATTCGGATTGATGCCCGCATCGAGAAACGCATTGAGCGCCATCACGTCACGCGCCTGTCCGGCCGCAAAGAAATTCTTCTCGTCGAAATTGTAGCCGCGCAGTTTGAGCAAGCGCTGGGCTGACTCGGGCGCCGCCTCACGCGAACCCGGAAGCGTCGCGCAGCCGCCGCACAGCAGCAAGCTAATGATCATGGCGCAAAATGGAATTACTTTTTGCATGGCGCAACCACTGCTCGATTAATTTTCACCGGCTTGTTTGGCTTCTCGCCCTCACCCGGCGCCTGGTTGATCGCGTCGACGACTTCCATTCCCTTCGTCACCTGTCCGAACGCGGCGAAATTGCGGTCG
>DASXXL010000196.1:0-2740 GCA_036503085.1 Pyrinomonadaceae bacterium
TGAATCGTGTTTCGTATTACTTCGAGCACGAGATGGGCAACACGCTTCAGGACGAGCAGTACGACGAGATTTATGAGGCGGTCGGCGTTTGGCAAAATCGCTGGCGGCAGCGTCCGAAGCCGTATATGCGTTATCGAAAAGCGTGGGCCACGATTTTGATTGAGGACGGGCGCAACTGTTCGCCGCGCACAACGACGTATTCGGATCGTTACGCGCAGCTTTACGAGTTTTGTGCGGACGCTCGCAGCGCGAAAGAGATCGTGGCGGAGTTTGACGGCGCGTCGTGGGTTGATGCGGCGATCGAAGAGTTTGTCGAGCGCAAGCTCATGGTCCACCTCGACAACCGTCATCTCAGTCTTGCCCTGCCGGAAAACGCTTACTACTAAACTCCACGCCGATGTTGCGCGAACCGCTTTCCACGACGCTCGCAGCGCTGCCGCCGGATTTCCACTCGGCGCGCGCCGAGCTGCTCGAGTTGCTGCGCAGTCGCGGCATTCTTTATCGCTCGGACACACAGCCGATACTCTCGCGCGACGGTTCGTCAGGGCGCTGGATGCTCGACTCTCTCGGCGTGACGCTCTCACCGCGAGGAGCGAAGCTCGCGGGCCAGTGTTTGCTCGAACTGCTCAAACGTTTTGACGGACATCAACTCGCAACTTACGGACTCACCGCCGTTCCGATTCTTCAGTCGTGCATTCTGCAGGACGATCGTTATCGCGGTTTGCTTGTTCGCAAGGAACGTAAGCAACACGGCTCGCTCAAACTGATCGAAGGCGAGATCGACGTGAGTGAGCCGGTGGTGCTCATCGATGATTCGGTGAGTTCGGGGATGTCGATGGACGAAGCGACCGCGAAGCTCGAAGAAGCAGGGCTGCGGGTCGAGGGCGGCATTTGTCTCGTGCGTTTCGGGTGGTACGGCGGCTTCGCGCGGATGCAGGAGCGCGGCTATCACATGGAAGCGGTCTACGACATCTGGGACGATTTCATCTCGCAGATGGAAGACGAAGACAAGCCGCTCGCAAATCCGTCGAAATGGTTTCCCGCGTTTGAGTGGAGCTCGGAGCGTGCGCCTGAAGGACTGCATCCGGCGCGGCTCGCGCGCGTTGTGATCGGGGAGTATTTATCGTCAGGCCGGCTATTGCGACCGCCGTCGAACCTCGGCGCTGATTATGATTCGGCCGGCGGCGTTTGGGTGAGCCTGCGTTCTCGTACCGATATTCATCGACGGTTTGCGCGCGGCGGGTTCTGGCACTTTCCGCATGAGACGCGCGGCTCGACGGCGGAAGACGTAGTGATGGCGGCGTTGAGCACTGCCGCGCAACTTACTCGCGGTGAAGAAGGATTGAGCCTCGTCGAGCAGAGCGCGTTTGCGGTTACGTTCTTCGGCGCGTTGGAGCAGTGTACGCCCGGTCAGCTCGACAACGATCGTTACGGGATTGTAGTGCGCAGTGCGGAGCGCCGCGACAAGATGGGCGGCGCGTTGCCGCGTATGCCGGGAATCAGAAACGAGTGGCATCAGTTTCAGCACGCGCGGATTAAGAACGGGCAGCTTGCTTCGATTGAGCCTTACCAATTGTTTCGTCACGACGTGGTGAAAGTGGTTGAGCCGGAAGTGAACTGGCAGCCGACCGGCGTTCCGGCCGCGGCGGAAGTTCCGTGGCATAAAGACAGAAACGTTTGTGGTCCGGTCGCGGAACGCGCGCGCGATCTTGTGTTGGCGCGTTTGTTTGACCGTTCACCGGCCACGGCGCCTTTGACTGGCGACTTGCTACCGCAGAACGTCGACTCGCTTTACGTGACTGTTTATATCGACGGCCAGTTGCGTGGCTGCATGGGAACGACGATTCGCGGTCTCGATAACGATTTGCAGACGATCGTGGAAGCTGCGCTGCGTGACGAGAGGTTCGCACACGAAGCTGCGAGCGATCCGAGTTCGGTGGCCGTGACGGTTTCGCTGCTGTTCGATCCGCTCGAGATCGGGCAGGCCGCGCCCGAAGAGATTGTTAACTACTATCGTCACGGCGAACAGACGGTGATGGTTTATCGAGGTCAGCAACTCGGAATATTGCTGCCGTTCGTCGCTTCAACGTGGAACCTCGATGCCGTAAGTTTTGCGAAAGCAGTGATTGAGAAAGCGGGACTCACCGAGCCGCCGTATCGCTGGTGCCGCTTTGATTGCGCGACCTGGTTGATCGACGACACCGGCGTGTGGCCCACACGCGGCGGCTTCGCTGAACATCCAGCGCTAGATGACCTCGATAAGTATCTCGCTTTGCACGTGAGGTATTTGCTGAAGCACTTCAAAGACGACGGTACGTTTTACTCGCGCTATCAGCCATTTCAAAACCGGCTCTTCGAAGGCGTCGACATTGCGAGACAAGCTCACGGCGCGTGGGTCCTCGCGCGCGCCGCGAAGACGAAGATGCACAACGCACGTGAACTAACAAACGCCGCCGACAAAATCATCGACGCGCTCGTGTCCCATCTCACTGACGAAGAAAACGATCTGTGGTTGCGCTTCGAAAACGAAACGCCTTCCGTGGCGGAACTTTCATTCCTATTACTCGCGTTGTGCGCTCTTCCGCAGAACCATCCGCGTCGATCCCTAACCAAAAGTATTGCGGCAAAGCTTTGGTCGTGCATTACCCTCCCACACGGCCGCATCTCGACTCACGAGACTGAAGATCCGGCTCTTAATCCCTTCCAGGACTACTTCCCAGGACAGGTGTTACTCGCTCTT
>DASXXL010000197.1:0-1584 GCA_036503085.1 Pyrinomonadaceae bacterium
CGGCAGTAACGGCAGTTGCCAGCCCGCATACTGCGGTAAATCAGTTCGCGTTTCGACTTCGGCTTTCCGCTTACGGCGACCTTCGACTCCGAGTGCTGCGCGCCGCGCGATCAGGTAGGTCAACGCGATGAGGGCAATCGCGTAAGCGGAGAGCGTCGCGAAAGCAACACCGAACGTTGGGTTGTCGCCGTTTGCACTCGCGACAAGCAGCCACGCAGCCGCGCCCGGCGGCGTCCACCGCAACGAGCTAACCGATTCCGCATGACGAAACAGGATCGGCGCGATCTGTCCGGCGAGCGCGGCGCCGAATCCGGCCACCGCGCCGATCAACGCGACAACAGTTTCAGCACGCGCACGCTTGCGCCGCAGCAACGAACCGAGAATCGTTCCGAGCCATTTCGACAACGATACGCCAAACAACACGATCGGCACCGCCGCCATGAGATTCACCGCCAGGTTGCCCGTGGCCAAGCCCGCGCCGATCGCGATCGCGACGATCGCGGGCACGGCGACCACCGAGTGCAGAGTTGTAAACTCGCTGATGAAATCGACGGCAAATAATTTGCGCAACGTGATCGGATACAGCAGCAGTTTGCCTGCGTCGAACTGTTTCGCGCCGCCAAGACTCAGCGGCAACGTCGCCCACATCAAGTAGATAAAGCCGAAGATCGAGAAGAAGATGAACTCGGCGGTGGCCGCGGCGGAAATGTCCGGCGAGGACCCGCGCAGCATGTGTGCCAACGCTCCGGGTTGACTCACTACGTAAGCCACGAAACCGAGCACAACCGCGATCACGAGCGCAAACGTCAAGGCAATAAACATCCCGAGCACGGACGCGATTTTATTGACGACCGCTTTCGACGAACGCAGCGAGTTGCGCAGTAAACGCCACTTCAGCCAGATGAGAGTTAACAGTTGCGACATGACTTGCTTGCCAACCTACACGCTACCGAGTACAAAGCACAAACCACAAGATGATCCAAAACGCTTATGTCGGCATGGGTTCCAACCTCGGCGATCGCGCCCGTTACCTGCTGCTCGCGGTACGCGGCATGCTCGACGCGGGCCTCGACGTGATTCGTCTTTCGAGCGTTTACGAAACTGCTCCCGTCGGTTACGCAGATCAGCCGGCATTTCTGAATATGGTGGCGGAGTTACGCGGCTCGACGCTGCCGCGACCAGATCAGACGCTCGCGCGATTGCTGCGGATCGAGTATGCGCTCGGCCGTACGCGTGACGTCCCACAAGGCCCCCGAACTATCGATCTCGACCTGCTGATCTTCAAAGAAGAACTGTCGAACACGGACTTCCTCACGCTGCCTCATCCGCGCCTCCAGGCGCGCCGCTTTGTGCTCGTTCCACTAAACGAACTCGTTCCGAACCTCGTCCATCCCGTGCTTAAAAAGTCCGTGCGAGAACTATTGGAGAATACGCAGGACGAAGCGAAAGTGGTGCGCTGGCCGCCTTGAGGCCCGCCTTTTCTGGTTTCAGCGTTTGCCGTTATAATGCACCCACTTAAACATGCCGTATCTAAAACCCGAACGTCCGGAAAAGGTCAGTGCGCCGTCGTTGCGATCGAGCAAA
>DASXXL010000198.1:0-5874 GCA_036503085.1 Pyrinomonadaceae bacterium
CGCACGCGAATCGTCCCAACCCCGACAACTTAACCACGCAAGGCGCGACCGCGCAGGTCGAGATCGACGCGCCGCAGGACGTGGTGATGCAAGCCGGCGAGATGAGCCTGCATCATCCGCTCGTGCTGCACGCGTCGAATCCGAATCGCTCGAGTGAATCGCGCATCGGTTTCTCCGCAACGTACTCAACGCCGGCGTTGACGGCCAGCCGCACCGCGGTCGCGTGGGTGCGTGGCGATGGTCCAAGAGATCGTTTCCGCATCGTTGAGCGTCCACCGGCGCGTTCGATCGAAGCGGCAGTCGCGGCTTATCGAAAAGAAGATCATCAGGTTCTCTTCGCAAGGTGACAAATCCACTTCTTTCCGTTGTAATCCCCACCTGGAATCGCGCTCATATCGTTTGCGAGGCGGTGGCCAGCGCGCTTGCGCAACGCGAAGGAGCGGTTGAAGTGATCGTCGTCGATGATGCTTCGACGGACGGGACTGTTGAGGTGTTGCAAGAGACTTTCGGCGCGCAGGTCCGCGTGTTGCAGCTTGGCAGTCGTGGTGGTCCGGGGGCGGCACGCAATGCGGGCGCGTTGTTGGCGAGCGGCGAGTTTGTTGGGTTTCTCGACTCGGACGATGTTTGGCTGCCGGGAAAGCTGGACGCTGAGCTGCGCGTGTTCGATGAGTTTCCCGAGGCCAACGCGGTCGTGTCGGATAGTCGAAGCTTTTTTGAAGGCGAGCCGGATGGGCCGAGTCGCTTTGAGCAAAATGGTCTGCTCGCGGCGACGCGCGGCCGCGTGCGTTTTGCGGATGACTGCAAATGGCTTTGGACCAACAGCATGTTTACGGCGCACACCTGCGGGATCACGGTGCGGCGTGCAGTGCTTGCAGAACTCGGCGGGCGGTTGTTTGCGGAAGACTTGCCGTGTTGCGAAGACTGGGAATTTCAGTTGCGCGTTTACCAACTCGGCGGTGTGATGGTGTTGCCGGAAGTTTATTCGTCGGTGCGACGATTCAACGATGGCTCGCGTCTGGGCCGCGGCATTCCCGGACAGGAACGGACGCGCGAACAGGATCTGATGCTTCTGCGCGCGCGTCTTGCAGTAATCGAAAGATCGAAGTCATGGTTGCACGGGCTGCACGCAGACCTAGCGGCGGAGTTGGAACGCTTTCGTCGTGAAACGGAAGCGCAGTTCGCACGCTTAACTACGAAGGTCATGATCGCGTCATGATGATCGAGGAAGTACATCTGTGGCGGGGCACGCCGGCCGAGCGCGCAATGCGTTCGCAGCTCGTGAAGTCGACGCAGTTCGCTTACTTCGACGAGCAACTCGATCGTCCCGATTGGACCGGTAAGCTGGTGCTCGACTTCGGCGGCAACAAGGGAAACTTGTTGCGCGATCCTTCGTGCGTCATCGCTCACCAAAACTATCACTGTCTCGACGTGGTCAGCGAGGCGATCGACGAAGGCCGCAAAAATTTCCCGGACGCGCATTGGTTTCACTACGACCGTTACAACCGCTCGTTCAACCCTGAAGGCGTGCGTGAAATGCCCGTTCCCGATCTCGGTGTGCGCTTTGATTTCATTCTCGCCTATTCGGTCTTCACGCACACGACGTTCGAGGAAATGAAAGATCTCGTCGCGCAACTCGAAAATTTTCTCGCGCCCGGCGGCGCACTCGCGTTCACGTTCATCGATCCGCATTGGCGCTCGAACCTCGAATGGCGTTTACGACGAAGCCACGCACTGCACGTAAACGATCTCGTCGCCGCGGCGAGTGCCGCGGACTGGTGCTCGCTCGTCAACGGCAGCGACCTTTACGTGAACAGCAACGGGCCGTGGAACCTGAGCGCCGAGACATGCGCCACTTACAACGTCTATTACACCGAACTATTTTTGCGCCGTGAGTTTCCGCGCGCCGACGTTCGGCCGCCGGTCAACGGCGAAATGCAGCACTGCGCGATTCTGCGAAAGGACACTGCGAAGTAAATGCTCGCGCCCTTGCCGGAAAGTGCGAAGGTGAAGGTTGGGCCGTCGCTGGCGCGCGCGCTGTTCAGAGCTGCGAAACGTCTGCCGCAGTTCGACAACAAAGAGTTCTATTCGCCGGAGTTGCAGTCGATGGTCCATGAGGCTTTGCGCGAAGTGACTGACGGACTGGATTCGTTGACCGCGCAGATCGAAGAGCGGCTGAAGCGGTCGCCATATTGCGTGCTTGTTCAGGGATTAACTTTCGACGAAGGCAACAAAGTCTTCGTCGGTATAAATCGCGCTTTCGGCGAGCTCGTGGCGCGTCCGTATGAAAAGCCGCGCGCGCAGTTGGTCCATTACATTCAACCGGCGACCGACATCATGTCGGCGCGCGGCGGTCATGAGAGCGAACGTTTGCACACGGACACAGCCGACTGGGAGCCGCCGGTGGAATTGATCTCGATGGTTTGCGTGCGCGCTGATCCTGCCGGCGGTGGCTGCTCGCGTGTTCTCGATGTCGATTCCATTCGCGACGAGGTGAACGATCGACTTGGCTCGGCAGCGTTGAATCTGCTCGCTACCGAATTGGTGCCGTGGCAGTTGGCGAGTTACTGGGGCGGCGGCGTGCGTTGGCGGCCGATCCTCACTGAGTCGAGTGTTTGCTGGCGTCGTTACACGATCGACATGGCGCTCGACTCGACGGGCGCGACACTCTCGCCGGAGATGCTTCACGCGCTCGACGAATTTGAGAACGTGGTTTCGCAGACGCCGCGAACGATTGAGTTTCTCATGCGCGAAGGCGAGCTGTTGTTCTCCGACAATCGCCGCACGATTCACGCGCGCACACCGATTTCCGAGGGTCCAAAGTCAGAACGATTGATGATTCGCAGTTGGGTAAGAAGAGGGAATTAAGGGATCGCAAATGGATCTAAAAGCTTTAGTTGGCACGTGGATCAACTCAAACCCCGACACGCATAGTGTCGCGTTGGTCAGGGCCACGGATGCACACGGAAAACTCAAACTACAGGTTTCGGTTGTCGGATCTGACGGTTTGATCGACTGGGGCGAAAGGGAAGCGGACGTCTTTGCGGCGACAACTGAGTCACAGGCCGGCGCGGGGTTCACCTGCCGTTACGTTTTCGATCACGGCGAGACACGCTTGCAGGGGATGATAATGAAAGGCCTGCTCGTGTTGGCCCAGTTTCATCTTTTCAACGACGACGAACGAGAGCCTTACTTTCTACGCGAATACTTCGCCGCCACTCACGATCGTTTCCTAAAGGTCAGCTCATGATTACAAGCGCAAACCCGGCGAGCCTGTTGGGACGTTGGTTGAATACGAACCGCGACACACGCGGTATTTCCGAATGTGTCGTGGCCCAGGACGGCGAAGGCATCACTGTCAGCATTACTGCAGTCGGCGACAACGAACCTGTTCGTTGGCCCATCGCGCGCACGAAGGTTTTGGCGAACCTCGAAGAGGAAGCCGGCCAGCGCACCGTCGCGCTGCTGGCGAAGTTCGATCTCGGCGACATGACCGCTGATACGCACGTGCGCGTCAACAAAGGTGTGCTCGTGATCGTGCTGTACTTCATCTTTCACGACGACAGCGGCCGTTCGAACTATCTCAATCGCGAGTTTTTCTATCGCGCTGATTAACTTGGATCGATCTGTGTAAATCCGTGGCCTTTCTCTCAACGAAAACGGGGCAGTTTACTTATTTCGCACAGCAACTCGGTGAGACAAACTGGCGCGGCAAGAACGTCCTGGACTTCGGCGGCAACATCGGTAACATCCTCCGCGATCCGCATTCCACGATCGATCACGAACGCTACTGGTGCCTCGACGTCGTGCCCGAGTCGATTGAAAAGGGAAGAGCGGAGTTTCCCGAGTCGCACTGGATCTTTTACGACCGGTATTGCTTTTACTTCAATCCGTCCGGCGTCGCGCAGCTCGATTTGCCGCCGCTGGAAGCGTCGTTTGATTACATCGTCGCGTATTCGGTGTTTACGAACACGCCGCGCGCCGACATGCTTCAGCTCGTGCGGCAACTCGAAGATCGTTTGGCGCCACGCGGCGCGCTCGCGTTCACGTTTATCGATCCGCATTACCACTCGTGGCCCGATCGTTATCGCGGCAACAATCTCGTGTGGCGGCTCGAACGCGAAATCTTTCTCGAAGGCGAGAAGGGCAACACGCTCGACATCGACGTGCGCGCGCTCAGCGAACGAGCGAAAGGGGCGTCGTGGTTTGTGCTCGTGAACGGCGAAGACTTGTATCTCGAAACGGAAGACGTGCCGTATTACGAGCCGGAACGGCAACGCACTTATCACACGTTCTACACCGTCGAGTACATGCGTTCGCTGTTTCCGCAGGCAGAAATTCTGCCGCCGGCGAATGAGGAGATGCAGCACTGCTGCGTGATTAGAAAGAGTTGAGTGATGGACTTCGTTCCGCTCACTGCCGAGCAGCGTCGCGCGTTTGCCGAGGATGGTTTCCTCGTCGTGCGCAATGCGCTCGATCGCGACTTGCGCGAGCGATTGCTTGGCGAAGCGGATGAGGTGGCCGAGGCGTTTTTGCGTAAGCCGGTGATCGCGGGCAAGCCGGAATACAACCATCTCGATTGGCGCCGCGGCTTGTTGAAAAAGAAAGCGCTGTTGTCGCTGGTGGCCCACGCGCCGACGGTGTCGCTCGTGGTCCAGCTGCTCAGTCCGAACATACACTTGCACTCGACGACCGTGATTTACAAACGTCCGGAGACTGCCGAGACGCCGGTGTTTCGGCGCGGCTGGCATCGCGACATCCGCATGGCGCGCGATTTCGGCCACAAAAATCTGCCGCTCGCGGGCATCAAGATCTGTTACTGCCTGACTGATTTCGCCGAAGCGCAGTCGGGCATGACGTTGATGGCGCGCGGCACGCATCTGCGCACGGAGCCGTTGCGCATTCCAAAAGGCGCGGTCGATCCGATCGACGGGGAAGTCTGCGATCTGCAACTCAACGCGGGCGATGCGCTGTTGTTCGAGAACCGCATCTTTCACACGGCCGCGCCGAACCGCAGCAAGCGCACGTCGAAGGTGGTGATCTACGGTTACGCCTATCGCTGGTTGAAGCAGGAGGTCTATCTCGAGTCGCCGGACGAGCAGCAACTGCTCGAAACCGATCCGATCACGCGACAACTTCTCGGCGGCTACCGCGACATCGACACGCCGCCCTGGGCGCTCGAACGCTGGGCCAAAAAGCATGGCGTCGCACGCGAGAAACTTTCCTGGACTATGGAGGTTTGACGGAGACCAGCAGGTCTATTTGTGTAGGCGCGAACCGGGGCATAACTCCAATCCCCCTTCTTAGTTTTCGCGCTACCGCGAGTCCAGGTAGGTAGAGGATCAAAACCACGATGTCACTAGACGACGCACAACTACTAACCGAAACCGCGAAACACCTATTCGCGCCGGTGAACACCTTTTCGTGGAACCTCGTTTCGACGCGCAACACGCAGTTTCCTTACTTCGACCAACTACTCGGCCGGCCCACCTGGCGCGGCCGCAAGATTCTCGACTTCGGCGGCAACATCGGCACGTTTCTCGAAAGCGCCGGCGACAACGTGGACCACGCAGACTACTGGTGCATCGATCTCAACCCGGCGGTGATCGCGCAAGGTCGCGCGCTCTATCCGCGCGCACACTTCGTGCACTTCAATCGTTACAGCCCGCAATACAATCCGCGCGGCGTGCGCCACCACCCGATCCCCGATTGCGGCGTGAAGTTTGATTTCATTCTCGCGTTCTCCGTGTTCACGCACGTCGATCAAACGGAGATGCTGGAGCTGATCGGATCGTTGCGACGCATGTGGTCCGGCGACGGTGTACTCGCGTTTACGTTTCTCGATCCGCAATACGATCGCTCGCTGTCCGATCCCGA
>DASXXL010000199.1:0-16516 GCA_036503085.1 Pyrinomonadaceae bacterium
ACCACGACGCGCGCCCACTCCGGATCGGGAATGTCGCGATGCTTCTGCCGATCGTAAGCGTCGGGCTCGTAGAAAGTGATCTCGTGGCCCAATCGATCAAGCGCGCGAATGATGCCGCGGTAATACGTCGCCGCGCCGTTCCAATAAGCCGATACCAGACTCGAACCAAAAAATGCGATCTTCATAACGCCGCCACCCATTGTTCGCTCTTCGTCCCCACTTGCGAATAGATCTCCAGCAGTTCATCTACACGATGCGCACACGTGTGTCTGCGCCTGATTGTTTGCAATCCGTGTCTCGTCAACTCAGTAGCAACCGAAGTATTCGTCAACACAAAATCGATCAGTTGCTGCATCTCCTCGCCCTCCTGCGCGATCAGAAAATCCTGTCCCGGCGTGAACAGATGCTCCGCGTCGTTCCACGGCGAACAGATCAACGGAATGCCGCACGCGAGCGCTTCGAACGGGCGAATCGTCGGAATGCCGGGCAGTTCGCGCACGTACGGGCGCCGCGGAATGTGCAGCGTCAAACGCGCGCCCGCAAACACCTCCGGCACTTTGTAATTCGGCAACCAGCCGCGATAACGAATGCCCGCATCATTCAGCGCCGCGATCGCCTCAGCCGGATAACGAACGCCATAAACTTCAGCGCGCAGCTTCAACTCCTTCACCGGCTGAATCAAAAACTCGTGCAACTCAGCGGTGCGCTCGTCGTCGCCCCAGTTGCCGATCCAAACGAGATCGAGCGTGCGCGTCACATTCGGCAGCGAATGAAATACACGTGTGTCCGCAGCCTCGTGCCAGGTCCACGCGCGCTCGGCCCAACCATTGCGCAGGTACTTGTCCGTGAGCACCTGCCCGTACGCGAGCACGCCGTCGTAGTGCTGCAGACTGAAAGGCAAACTCTCGTGTCCCGCAATGCGATGGTGCGTGTCGTGAAAGAGCAGCACAAAATCTTTGCGACGCCGGTACTCACCAATGCGTTCGATCAACTGCGGCTCGTTCCACTCGTGGACCACGACGAGATCCGCGCCGTCCACAACTTGCGCCAGATCGAGATGGTCCAGGTCGTAGCGAATACTTTCGAGCTGCGGATACGCTTGTTCAAATTCGACGACCGGCGCCCAGCCGTTCTCAGCGAGCAGGTTCTGCACGCTCCACGAATTGCGCGGCTCGTAAACGTCGACTTTGTGTCCGCGCGCCAAGAGCTCGGACGCGACGCCGCGCAGAAAGTGCGCGTTGCCGTGGTTCCAATCCGAGATCAGCGATTGATAGAAGAGAACTATGCGCACCGGGCAATCGTCTCCTCTCGCCGAACTGTTCGTACCTGGGCCAGCAACTCGGAATATGCGTCGAGATAATTTTGGGCCATGCGCTCGCTGGTGAACTGCAGCGCACGCATGTGTGCGCGGCACGACATCTCGTAGCGATAGCGATCGTCCTCGATCAGCCGCCGTAGTTCGGTCTTCAACGCCGCGCGATCGTGCGGATCGACGAACACGGCCGCGCCGTCCCAGGTCTCGCGCAGCGATTCGATGTCGCCCAATACGAGCGCACATCCGGACAAGCCAGCTTCGAGCGGCGTGTAACCAAACGGTTCGTAAACAGCCGGGAGCGCGTAAATCGATGCGACTCCAAACCACTCGCGCATCTCTGCTTCGGGCAATGGACCAAGCGCCTCGCAACGCTTGCTGAACGTTGGTTGCGGCTGAGTCTGCTGCGGCGCTTCGACCTCCCCAGCTACACACACTCGCCACGGCAACTCAGCCGCAAGCTCCGCCACACAACCGATATTCTTGGCCGCGTCCCACAGACGTCCGGCCGACAAAATCAATGGCTGTTTTTCTGCAGGTTTGAAGACTTGCGTGTCGCGCCCGTTCGCAATCACGCAGCCGTTTTCGATCCTGCCGTAGTGAGTGTTAAGCGCCTTCAGCATCGCCGCGGTCGGCGTCACCACCATGTCCGCGGCACGCAAGCCGTTCGTCACTTCGCGCTTGTAACGCTGCCACTCAGCGGTCGGCTCGCAGCCGTGCACCGCTTGCCACCACGAGAAAACACACGAATGGCCCACGACGAGGATCGGATCGCGCCACGACAGGTTTGCGTGCGCGTAACCGTTGAGATGAATCACGTCGGGACGCAAGCGGCTCGCGAGATGCAGCAACCAGTCGCCGGCGCGTTTCACGTCGGACCAGCAGTCGGGCATCCACTCGAGTTTGTAATCGCTCTTGAACAGACTCAGATTCGGAATCGTGTCTGCGTCTGCGCGTTGCGCCGCCGTGAGTGGTGGACCCATCAACGCCAACTGCACTTCGACGTCGTGAGGCTGAAGCGCGCGCGCGAGTTCGAGCGCGTAAGTCCAAACACCGCCGACTGTGTCCGCGGTCATGAGAATGTTTCGCGGTCTAAGCATCAGCTTCGTCCATAAATTTGATCGATCACTTCCGCCACGTTGATGAGTCGCTCGACCTGCGGATCGAACGCGCTGCTGTTCGCCAACTGCTTCACCCATTCGAGCGTCGCGAGTCCGCCCCACTGCCAGTGTGAATCCGCGGTTGTGTTTAGTGTTTCCGTTTCGGTGCCGTTGAAACGCTCGGCGACGAAGTCGTAGAACGAGCCGTTGACATTGCGCAATGAAGCGCCGCCGCCGGTGCCGTAGAAAGTCAGCTCGATCTTCGCCTCGCGGCCTGCGTGCAGGTTCCACGAGCAACTCAGATTGATCACGGTGTTGTCTGTGGTGTCGATCTTTGCGACCGCGTAGTCTTCAACCTGCTGGCTCGGCTTCGCTAACGCGTGCCCGTGTGCATAAAGACTCGAGTCGATGCGTGCGAGACGCGGAAAACGCAGCGGTGCGAGCGCGAGATCGATCAGGTGTACGCCGAGATCGAGAACACAGCCGCCACCCGCGAGCGAGAAGTCGTAGAACCACGGTTTGTCTGGTCCATAAGCGTTATGAAACACGGCATCGACGGCAAAAACTTTGCCGAGCGCGCCGGTTTCGACCAACCAACTCACGATCTGCAGCGCGCGAATGTTTCGGTAAGAGAGATCGACGCCGAGTAGCCTACTGGATCTTCGTGCGGCTTCAACGATGCTTCTGGTTTCGGCAGCCGTTCGTCCTAACGGTTTCTGACAGAACACAGCAAAGCCGCGATCCAGCGACGCGATCGCCTGCTCGGCGTGAAGGCAATTGGGCGTCGCGATGACGACGCCGTCGAGATCCTGATCGAGTAATTCCGCGAACGAAGATGACACAAACGCATCCGGCGCGAGTTTCTGTGCTTCGCTCGTGGCCGCCTCGGAAACGTCCTGGAGTGCACAGATCTCGGCAACATCAGCTTGGACCACCGCTTCGAGGCGGTTGCGTCCAATCCAGCCCAGTCCGACAAATCCGAGGCGCGGTTTCTTCATACGATAATCAGTGCCTTTACAAATCCTTCTGGAGATTCGGCGACGGTCTCGAACGCGCGCGATAGTTCTTCGAGCGCAAACGTGTGCGTGTAAAGCGGCAGTGGATTCAGCATGCGCGACTGCATCGCTTCGATCGCGCCGCGCATGCCTGCTACATAAACCTGTGGTTCGCGTTCGTGAGCGTTGATGACGTCGAGCCCGCGCCAGTTCCACGTCTGCATGTCGACCGTTCGTGGGCCATCCTGGTGATAACCCGCAATGATGAGCCGGCCGCGCTCGCTCGTGAGCTCGGTCGCGAGGTCGAGTGATTCCTGTGTTCCGGCGGCTTCGATCACGCAATCACAACCGCGCTCTTGCGTCAGTAGTTTGACCGTTTCGCGGGCGCGCACAGTCTCGATCGTGACGTCGGCGCCGAAACGTTCGGCCAGTTGCAGTGAAGAACGCCGGCGAGAGATAGCAAACACTCTCGCGCCGGCATTCGCAGCGAGTTGCGTCAGCAGCGTGCCGAGAAAACCAATGCCGATGATCGCGACTGTTTGGCCCGATGTGATGGCCGAGCGGCGAAAAATGTTGACGGCGCAGCCGAGTGCTTCCGCCGGTACGGGTTGCTCGTTCAAGTCAGCCGGGAGTTGGACCACTTGCGACGTGACGGCGAAGTCGTAAGCCGCGAAGCCGTGTGACGAAAGCAGCGCAACGCGATCTCCTTCCGCGAGATCCGTCACGCCGTCGCCGAGCGCATCCACGTAACCCCACGCTTCGTGACCCGGCGCGCCCGGTTCGAGTGGATATTGAAACCACGGCTTGCCTTGCCACACCGGCACGTTCGACGCGCAAACACCGCAGCCTTCGATACGCACGCGCACTTCACCAGCTACGGGCTCGCGAAACTCAACCTCGCGCAATTCGATTTGCCCCGGAGCGACGATCAGCGCGGCGCGCCCGCGCACACCGATGACCGCTGCTCTTGCCGCTCTCGTTTCTGCCACGGATGCACTAGACCTTTCCAGCTTCGGCTGTGCGGGCGACTTCGCTGATCTCCAGCGGCGCGACGAAATGTTGATTGCTCGCCACCAACCAGTCGTAGAGACGCCGCACGCCTTCACGAACACCGACTTTCGGTTTCCAACCCGTCAGCGCGCCAAACTTGCTCGTATTCGCAACGTAGTAACGCTGATCCGCGGCGCGCCAATCTTCGAAATGAATCGACACTTCGCCGCCGTGCAGCTCGGCGATCAAGTCCAGCAATTCGAGCAGACTGATCGTGTTCGCCGGTCCACCCCCGATGTTGAAAGCGTTTCCCGCGAGATGCTCCATGTGTTTCTGGCCCAGCAGGAAGGCGTCGACCAGATCTTCGATGAAGAGGATGTCGCGCACCTGTTTGCCGTCGCCGTAGATAGAGATCGGTTTGCCGGTGATCGCGCGAATAACGAAATGTGCGACCCAGCCCTGATCTTCGTTGCCATACTGGTGCGGGCCGTAGATACAGCTCATGCGAAAGACGAGCGCGGGGATCCGAAAGGTCCGCGCGTAGTCGAGCACGTACTGATCGGCCGCGCCTTTTGAGCAACCGTAGGGACTGTGAAAATCGAGCCGTCGATCTTCGGCGATGCCGTGCTCGCGAATTATCGGATCTACCGGCGCGTAACGTGTCGAGCCGTTAGTGAACTGAAGATCGCCAAGATTTCCGTAGACTTTGTTCGTAGACGTGAAGATGAGCGGCGGCGGATTATCTGTGTTGCGCACGGCCTCGAGCAGGTTGAGCGTACCGCGCGCGTTGATCTCGAAGTCTTCGATCGGATCGACCAGACTCGAAGTCACGGCGACTTGCGCGGCGAAGTGGAACACTTGCGACGCGTCTTTCACTGCCTGTTTGACGATGGACAGGTTGCGAACGTCGGGTACTTCGATGTCGACCATATCGCCGTGAGTTTCGATCAACCAATGAAGGTTTCGCTCGACTCCCGAACGCGAAAGATTATCGAGCAACCGCACGCGATGGCCCGCGCAGAGCAAACGGTGCGCGAGATTCGAACCGACGAAACCAGCGCCACCAGTGATCAGAATTGGTTTTGACTTTCCGTTCCTGTGGCCGGGAGTAGTTGCGAGTGTCTTGAAGTTTTGCTGGTGGCCATTGCCATTCGCTACAGCGGTCGTTTTTCCCCTTGTCATATCGTCAACCCTTCGTGTGAACCGTGCGAACCCGGTGGCGCATTCGCCACTGCGATCTAAAACGAGTCCCAGAGGTGGAGCGAAAGGTACATGCGTGATCGTGTGTATATCCGTACGCTGCCGTACCTCGAATTGAGAGTGTGAGGGTTGTGAACAAATTGTTAGGAACTAGCATGTTGAGCGTTGTTATGCGCAGCAGGGAAATGTTGTTGCGCGATGATGCCGTAGCAGGTGCATGCTTCGTGTTCGAGACCTTCGCGATTCAGAAATCGAATGCGGCCGCGCACGGATTCGATGAGTCCCATGTCCTGCAATTGATTAGAAGCCTGTGTCACGGTAGCGCGGCGTGTTCCGAGCAGGTGCGCGAGCAGGTCCTGGGTGATGCGCAGTTCCGAGCTTGCCGCGCGATCGTTGATCATTAACAAGAGACGTGCGAGCCGTGCGCGCGGCGTGTGGTAACGATGACACGCGGCGAGTTGCGCGCTTTGCTCAAGCAGAGCGTTGGCGTAGTTGAGCATCACCTCGCGCATGCGACTGCTTCGTTTCGCTTCTTTCTTCAACACCGCCGCGGGCAGGCGTAAAGCTTTGCCTTCCGTGAGGATCAGCGCCTGGCTGGTCGATTGCTTCGCGCCCATGAGGATCTGCGCGCCGACCATTCCTTCGTTGCCGATCAAGCCGACTTCGACAGTGGCTTTTGCGTCGACCGAACTGATCAAAACGACGATGCAATCGAGTGGGAAGTAGATGTAGTTGATCTCTTCGCCGCTCTCGTAAACGGATTCTTTGGCGAAGAGCGTGAGGATTTCCAACTGTGGTAGCAGACGTGTGCGATCGCGATCAGGTAATGACGCCAACAAACGATTTTCCTGCCAACGCTTTTCGCCGCCTTCGCGCACCAGACCTCCGGCAGACACATAGCAATCGAGTATGGTGGCGTAATGTACGCTTGCAACTATGTACCTTCCGTTCGCTCGCGTACCTTATGAAGAAAACAGGATACTCGCGAAACGAATAACGGTTATGGTGTGCGGTTGATGAACGCTTCCGAAAAAATTGATCCGTGGTTTGAAGCGATGTTGCGTGGTGATTTCGCGGCGGCATGGCGCGTTAGTGATTCATTGTTGCACACGACGCGCCGGCAGGATCACGCGCGTGTGCCGCGACACGAGCAAAATATTTGGGACGGACGACCGGTTGCAGGGAAGCGAGTGCTCGTGCGTTGTTATCACGGGCTTGGCGACACGATTCAGTTTATTCGTTATGTGGCACTATTGAAGCGCGTCGCGGCGGAGGTGATCGTTTGGATGCAGCCGTCGTTGATCCCTTTGCTGCGCGAGGTGCAGGGGATCGATCGAGTGTTGCCGTTGCACGACGGCGTGCCGGACGTTGAATACGACGTCGATGTAGAACTCAACGAGTTGCCTTACGTGTTTCGCACGACGCTGGAGACGATACCGGCTGAAGTTCCTTACGTGCACGTCGAGCCTTCGTCTTTCGCGTGGTCGCATGCGGAGCCGGCGGTGTTACCTGCGGGTTCGACGTCGTCCCCGCGTAGCAACAAGCTGAAGGTTGGTTTGATCTGGCGGTCGGGTGAGTGGGACGAGCGCCGATCGATTCCGTTCAAAGCGTTGCTGCCGTTAAGCGAAGTGCGTGGAGTCGAGTGGCACTTGTTGCAACGCGACGCACGTCTCGCCGGCTGGAACGGTGAGTTTGGCACGATCATCGGCGGCGATAATCCACTCGACGACGCGCGCATCATGCGCGCCCTCGACCTTGTGATCTCAGTCGACACAATGACCGCGCACCTTGCCGGCGCACTCGCACAACCGGTCTGGACTCTCTTGCCCTTCGAACCCGACTGGCGCTGGATGCGCGATCGCTCCGACACTCCCTGGTACCCAACGATGCGCCTCTTTCGACAACAAAGAGAAGGAGATTGGAACCCGATTGTTGAGGCGCTCCTGATCGAGCTTGGAAAAATCGAGGGTTTGCGAAAGCGTATCCCTTAATCCCTTTACAAAATCAGCCGCGCCAAGTCGCCGGCGGTTTGGGGGCGCTGGTCGGGGTCTTTGGCGAGGGCCTGCATGACAGCGGTCGAGAGGCGGCGGGGGATGCCGAGCGAGGGGAGAAAGGGTGGCGGTGGTTCGTACAGGTGGCGATTGATCACGCCCGAGACGGTTTCAGCGTCGAAGGGACGCGACCCGGCCAGCATCTCGTAGAACATCGCGCCGAGACTGTAAACATCGGAACGCGTGTCGAGCGGCTCGCCCATCCCTTGTTCCGGCGACATGTAATAAGGCGTGCCGACGATCGCTCCGCCCAGTCCGGCGCCCGCATCGGCCAGCAGTTTCGCCAGACCAAAATCAACCACGCGCACGCTCTCAAACTCGAAATCATCCTCGGGCGCAACGACGAGTATGTTCTCCGGCTTGATGTCGCGATGGATCACGCCCTGTCGATGCGCGGCGCCGACGCCCGCACAGATCCCGCGCATCAAAGGCATCGCGCGTTCAACCGAGAACCGCTTCTCGTTCTTCAACAACTCGCGCAACGGAGCGCCCCTGACAAACTCCATCACGATATAAGCCGGCGCATGATCGTCGTCAGTCTCGCCGAAGTCGTGAATCGTGATCACATTCGGATGGCGCAGCATCGCGGCCGCGCGTGCCTCGCGTTTGAAACGCGCGAGCGCCGCGTCGTCCTTCACAAACTTGTCGAGCAGGATCTTAACGGCCACGTCATCGCCGATGTGCGCACGACGCGCGCGATAGACGACGCTCATTCCACCCTGGCCCAACTTCGACACGAGCTCGTATTTTCCGTCGATGATGTGGCCGATCAGCGGATCGAGATCGTAGAGACGAACCGTCGGCAACGAACCCTGGTAAGTGTTTTCGTAATACGGATGCGGATTGTTCGCGCCGGCCAGGCTCAACGGCGAGCCGCAATCAGCACAGAACATCGCCTCTTTACCAAGAAACAACTCGCACGCCGGACAGAACGGACGCTCGCCGCGCAGTTCGACGAGCATCTGATCGAGCACATCTTCAATCTCGTCTACTCCGTTTGGACCAGACGCGGAGCCACGCAGGTGTCCTTCCGGGTCATACAAAAAATACGCGGGCAGATCGTCTGCTTTCACTCCGAGCGCTTCGCTTAAACGATGATCGTTATCAAGTGCACAAGGTTCGGCGAGGTTTAGTCGCGCTGCCGCGGCACGCACTACACGCGGATCTTTTTCTGCTTCGGATTGCGGCGAGTGAATGGCGATGACGCGCAGACCATCACGCTTGCGCTGGTCGCGGAGTTGCGCCACCTGCGCGAGATTGATCTTCGAAGTTTCGGAACTGCCGGACCAGAAGTGAATTAGTGTCGGGTGGCCCTTCGTTTCGAGGTCTTTTGTTTTTCGACTAGCTGCCGTCGACCGGTTTAGCCATTCGGTGGCGCCTACGAGCGACGGCAGCTTTGTCGCGACCTTTGTCAGAGGCTTCGTCAAAGGTTTCATCTGCGATTGCGACATCAAACTACATTATTCTTCAGAAGTAGTCGGGTCGATGATGGTTTTGACCTGCGCGACATGATTTGCCGGGAAACCACCGAGCCGCGCATGCTCCTGGACCATCTCTTCGTTCGGCGCGATGTAGATGCAGTAGATTTTGTTGTCAGTCACGTAGCTCTGCACCCACTGAATCTGCGGTCCAAGCTGATTCAGGACATTACACGATCGCTGCGACATCGCTTTCAAGTCAGACGGACTCATTTTACTCGCACCGGGGACTACTCTTTCAATCACATACTTAGGCATTAGTTTCTCCGTTTCTACTGTAACTCAGCAACAACTTGCTGAAATTCTTTTTGGTTATGCAGCGTCTCAAACGCGCTGTCTGTTTTGGCCCAATGGCCGACGGTGCGGAAGCCGCTCTCGAAGGCGCGCCGGAGCAGGACCAACGAAGGCTCGCCGTCGCCCAGCAAGGCATACGCGCAGGCGCAGTTGTAAAGCGCCAGGCCGTCGTTTATTTCCAGCTCCAGCACCCGCTTCAAAGTCGCGTGTGCTTCCTCCCTACTACCAAAACGCGCATAAGCCTCGGCTAAACGGCTCATCACGATGATGTCGTCGAGACTCGCCTCCAGTTTTCGGGAGGTGATTTCGATCACCCGAAGCGCCGCTTCTTCTGCCTTTGCAACATTTCCGAGCTTTCGATGGACGTCTACCAGGAACACCCACGGGTCTTCTATATAAGGCTTCAGCTCGGCCGCCCGGCGGTAGTAAGCCAGCGCGCCGAGGAGGTCATTGGCCTGTTCGGCAAGCATCCCGAGCCGTTGATAAGCCGGGAAAAACTCTGCGTTCTCCCTGAGAATCGTCTCGAGCGTGCGCTTCGCTTCGGCATAGCGGCGATGATGGTAATAGACCATCGCGATGCCAAACTTTGCTTCCAGCGACGACGGCTCGAGCGCGAGCGCTTTCTGATTCATCTCGATCGCTTTGCTCAGCCACGCGGAGTTGCCGTCGTACCACTCGTACATCGACGAATAAGCTTCGGCGAGGCCGGCGTACGCCGAAGCGAAAGCGGGATCGATGGCCGCCGCGCTTTCAAACATCTGAATCGCGCTCTCGGTGTTGCGCCGTCCTTTTAAATAGAGGAGCTCGCGGCCGCGCAGATAGAAATCGTAGGCGCGCAAGTCGTCGGTCGGTTTGTGCGTGAGTGCTTCGCGCTCATCTTCCGAGAGCGAGACTTTCAAAGCCTCTACAATTTTTTGTGAGACTTCGTTCTGAAGATCGAGAATGTCGTCGACCTGGCGATCGAAGCGTTCGGCCCAGAGGTGATAACCATCACGCACGCTGATCAACTGGGCCGTGATGCGGATGCGATTGCCGACCGTGCGTACGCTGCCTTCGAGGATGTAGTTCACGCGCAGTGTTTCGCCGACCTGGCGTGTGTTGACTTCTTTCTTGCGGAAGGGAAGCACGTCCGTGCGCGAGACGACTTTGAGTTCCTTGATCTTAGAAAGGTCGGTAATGATGTCCTCGGTCATGCCGGCGCAGAAGTAGTCGCTTTCCTTTTCCGAGTTCATGTTTTCGAAGTAGAGCACGGCGATCGATTTCTCCGGCACAGACTCGGCGGACACTTCGCCGCTCAACCGCGAGATGTAGGTGCGGTGTGATTGCGATTCGACTTCGCGTTTGAGGTCCTTGAGATCGTTCAGCATGTCTCGGATGCTTTGATAACGATCCTCGCGGTCCTTGCGCAGCGCGCGCGAAATGACGCGTCCGAATCCGCGTGGGCCATTGACCAGATATGGAGCGAGCGTCTCGGGTTCTCGTTGCAGTACGCCCGACATGATGTCGATCGAGGTTGGACCAGGAAACGGCGGATTGCCGGCGATGATTTCGTAGAGCACGCAACCGAGACTCCAGATGTCGGTGCGCGCGTCGACTTCCTGGCCGCGCGCCTGTTCCGGCGACATGTAATGCGCCGTGCCCATCACCATGCCGATGGTGGTTTTGATGAAGTTCTGAGTTGGTGCGAGCGAGTCGTGTTGCGACGTTTGCCGCTCGCGCGTGAGTTTCGCTAAACCGAAGTCGAGCACCTTAACGATGCCGTCGCGGCGCAGCATGATGTTGTCAGGCTTGATGTCGCGATGAATGATGCCGACGGTGTGGGTGGCCAAAAGCGCGCTGGCGACCTGGATACCGATGTCGATCGCTTCTTGAGGTGTGAGGGGCGTGAAGCGAATGCGATCGCGCAGTGTTTCGCCGTCGACGAATTCAGTGGCGATGAAATGCTCGGCGTCGATCTCGTCGATTTCGTAAATCGTGAGAATGTTTGGATGGTTGAGCGCCGACGCGGCCTTTGCTTCCTGCACGAAGCGGCGCACGCGATCGCTGCTCGCGCCGGTCTCGGGATCGACTACTTCGGCAGGAAGAATCTTCAGCGCGACTTTGCGATCGAGTTTGGTGTCGTTGGCGAGATAGACCTCACCCATGCCGCCCGCGCCAAGGCGGGAGAAGATTTCGTAGCGGCCGATCTTTCTATGCGCGGGGAACGACAAGGCGCACGTCCGAGGGGTATTGGGCTAAACGAAGCAGCGGGCATTTTAGTTTAGTTGTTATGGATGTGCTAGGCGGGTTCGGCAGTGGGATGCAAGCGTACTGGCATCAATTTGGATCAAGCTCTTGCGGCAAACAGGTTGTGTATCGCTGGGCTCTCAATATATAAGGGCCGGGCGCCAACGTTCTGAAAACGTGGATCGAACTTAAGCCATCGCACAGCGCCCAGAATGTGCGGTTTCAAGGCGCAGTCCTCGCGACCTACAGTCTCGTAGAACCTCGGTAAGGAGCTGACAATATGATCATTCGCCCGTTCATATCCAGGCCCAGCACTTTCTCAACCTGGCTTCAACAAAAACATCATTCCCGGTCTCTCCGGCGAACGGTTCTACATTTCTGTCTTCCACTTCTTTTTCTCACTGCATTCATACTGCAGAAAACGTCTGGTCCTGTTTCGTTTCTTCGCAACGCCAATGCCGCACCCTTCTCAGGTACGCCTTATACCGGTACTGCGATCAACTTGCCCGGCCGAATCGAAGTTGAGAACTACGATAATGGCGGAGAAGGTGTGGCCTATCACGATACGACGGCCACGAACGATGGAGGGGCTTACCGCGCAGAAGGTGTCGACGTTTGCACGTGTGGTTCTCCGTATGGCTTATCTGTTGGTTGGACGCAACCCGGAGAGTGGATGGAGTACACCGTGACAGTCTCCTCGTATGGCGTTTACAAGTTTCAAACGCTCACCGCAACCACGGTTAGTGGCAGCGCTTTACACGTCGAAGTCGATGGTGTGAATGTCACCGGTCAAATGACTTTGCCGAACACGGGTGCGTGGGCTTCGTATGTCACATCATCCTCGCCCGCCGTAACTCTAACAGCGGGACAACACATCGTTCGTGTGGCTGTGGACGTATCAGGATTTCTGATCGACTCAGTTGACCTCATTCGTCTGAACACACCATACGGAGGAACTGCCACCGCACTGCCGGGTACCATTCCCGCTGAAAACTTTGACAATGGTGGAGAAGGGATTGCTTACCACGATACAACCATTGCTAACGAAGGTGGCGCTTATCGCTCAGAAGGTGTCGATCTCTGTGCCTGCGGTAATTCGGACGGGGCAGCGCTCGGCTGGTCGCAAGTAGGAGAATGGACCAGGTATACAGTCAACGTTAGTACTACAGACACCTATACGCTGCAAGCCAGGATGTCCACGATCACCAATGGTTGTGCAATCCATCTTGAGGTGGACGGCGTAAACGTAACCGGCCAGATGGCGCTTCCAAACACCGGCGCGTGGGATGCGTGGACCACGATTTCGAAACCTAACGTGCAAATTCCCGCCGGACAGCACGACGTAAAGCTGGTGATCGAGGGCACAGGCTTTCTGCTGGATTCCCTGAGTGCGATTCCGAGCTTGCCGATTGGGCCGTCAGCTTTGACGGCCAACGCGGTTTCAACTAGTCAGATCAATCTCGCGTGGACGAATAATAGCTTCAACGAATCCGGCTTCAAGATAGAACGTAAAACTGGGACATCGGGTACTTATTCAGAAATCACAACGACTGCGGCAGGCATCATGAGCTTCAACGATACCGGGCGCCAACCGAGTACTCAATACTTCTATCGTGTTCGAGCGACCAATCTGGGAGGAGACTCCGCGTATTCCAATGAAGCGAGCGCGATGACTTCAAATGTGTTGCCGTCAGTTTCCGTCACTGCGCCCTCCGGAGGCTCGGTGTTTACTGCGCCCGCTAATATTACGCTGAACGCTTCTGCGTCAGATGCGGATGGCACAGTCTCGAAAGTGGAGTTCTTTCAAGGCTCCACTAAACTCGGCGAGGATCTGACTGCGCCGTACAGCTTCAGTTGGACCAATGTCACCGCCGGGTCATACAGCATTACAGCCAAAGCAACAGACAACGTGGGCGGCGTCACCACATCTGCTCCTGTAGCGATCACAGTCAACGCCCTACCTACAGTTTCTCAAACGGCCCCAGCGGCGAATACGGTTTTCACCTCGCCCGCAAACTTTACGATTACGGCATCGGCTTCGGATTCCGATGGTTCGATCAGCAAAGTTGAGTTCTTTGCCGGCGCGGGACTGCTGGGCCAGGACACGAGCGCGCCTTACAGCTTTACAATGAGCAACGCATCTCACGGCACTTATGTGTTAACGGCGAAAGCCACAGACAACAACGGCGGCGTTACGACTTCTGGCGCGGTGAGCGCCATCGTGACCGATGCCCCAACGACAAGCATCACAAGTCCGGCCAACAACGCGGTTCTCACAGCCGGCGCTAACATTGCGATTAGCGCTGCCGCATCAGATGACGGTACAGTGGCAAAAGTGGAGTTTCTGAAGAACGGCGTCGTTCTCGGCGAAGACACAACCTCACCCTACAACGTCACATGGAATAATGTTCCAGCCGGATCTTACGCATTAACCACTCGTGTCACTGATGATCTTGGTGTTACCGCAATCTCGTCTGCGGTGAACATCAATGTTATTGCGCCAAGCGGAATCTCACGACTCGATCCGATGAACCGCACCGGCAGTGGTGGTGAGGATCCGCTATCACGCAACTTCAATTGGACTCTCCCGCTAGTGAACTTGCCCGGACGAGCGGGAATGGACCTCTCGCTCTCGTTGTCTTACAACTCGCTGGTTTGGACCAGAACCAGCAACTACATAAGTTTCGATGACGATCACGGTTTCCCCAGTCCCGGTTTCCGGCTCGGTTTTCCGGTCATTCAGCAGCAGTACTTCAACGCGGAGGTGGGCAAAGACGCGTACTTACTAATTGGCACGGACGGCAGTCGTACGGAGTTGCGCCGCGTTGGTGCGTCCACGCTTTTCGAAGCTGCGGACTCATCACATCTGCTGCTTGATGCAAGTACGATGATTCTGCGAAGTACTGATGGCACGCAGATGTCCTACTCTCCGGTGGGTACCGACTTCAGTTGTACGCAGATCAAGGATCGTAATGGTAATTACATCACCATCAACTACGCTTCCGGACAAATTACCGACATTCACGACACGCTTGACCGTGTAATCACGTTCAACTACGAAAATGGTTTGCTGAGCTCGATTACACAAACGTGGAAGAAGCCATCGGACTCGTCCCAGACAATCACTCACACATGGGCCAGCTTCGCTTACGCCGACCTCCAGATTCAAACAAACTTCAATGGGCTAGCAATCATTGGAGCAGTAAACGGCGCAACCAAAAAAGTATTGTCGAAGGTTACGCTGGACGATAACTCAACCACGCCGGCACAAAACTCACACTTCGATTTCGACTACACTTCATGGGGCCAGGTCTGGAAGATTAGTAATTTTGCCGCCGACGATCATCTTCTCAATTACCGTTCCTATAACTTGCCGCAGACTGCCGGGACCGCGCAGAGTGATTGCCCGCGATTTACAGAACGGCGAGATTTCGCCGAGAAGTGGAACCAGAACAGCAGCGGGATAGAACAGGAAGCAGTGACGACTTTTACTGCTCCTCAATCCGGTACCGCGAGTGTGCCAGGGCAAAGCTCTCAGAGCGCGACGGTGGTGCAGATAACCAATCGCGACCAGACTTTCACCAAAATGTATTTTCTGGGTACCGCTGGAACCTCATCTGGGTGGCGGGTTGGTCTGCCGTATCTGGTCGAGTCTTACGACGTCAATGGCACGATACCAGAGCGTCAGGTGGCGACCACGTGGACACAAGACGACGAAACCAAGTCGTTCATCATCAATCCACGCGTTCTCGAGACCAATATCTACGATCGTTTCGGTAAGCACAAACGAACGGAATTGGTCTACCAGCCGCATGACCTGGGGAACGGTATTACTTGTCAGTTGCCACAGGATGTTCGTGAGTACGATGCAAACGCGACGACGATTCTGCGCACAACGCGGACCATTTATATCGACGATTCGCCGTATCTGAGCCGGTGGATTATTGGTCTACCCAAAGAGCGGTTGCTTTACGAAGGCGACGCCACTTCGGGTGTTCTGCGTTCCAGACTGGTATTCAAGTACGACGATTCGCAGTCGATCGACGGCAACGACACTCCAGTGCAACATGATCCGGGATACTCGTCGTCATTCGTGTCTGGCCGCGGAAACCTTTCGTCGGTGGAACGATACAACGTGGATAATCTTACGCAGTTCACCACTTCATCAATGAAATACAACACGGCAGGCGCGATCGTGTCCTCCAAAGACGCCCTCAATCATGAGACGAGATTAAGCTACATCGATGCTTTCTCTGACGAGGTTTCGCGCAACACTTTGGCGTATGCCACCAAACTAACGGATCCGGACGGCTACTACTCCACGTTGAACTACAACTTTGACTTCGGCGCCCTAACGTACCGGCAGACACCGCCTCCGAACTTCAATGGACCAGCGAGTCAACAACCTTTAGGACCAGAACAGTCGTTTGAGTACTACGACCATGGCCGACTGAAAAAAGAGCTGAACCTGGTGAACGGCGCCTATTCCCGTTTTGAATACGACCCGAGCGGAATTCGGGTCGACACATACGTCACGATTGAGGAAGGTCAGGGTGAAGCGCACTCATTTCAGATCTTCGATGGCGCACAACAGTCAATTGCAACCGTTAACTCACATCCCGGAAGCGCTGGCGGCTACGCGGCACAGCGAGCCGTGTACGACGTTATGGGCCGAGTGATTAAAACCTCAAACCCAACGGAAACAACTGCGCTCGGTAATGACCCTAATCAGTGGACGCCTACCGGTGACGACGCCACGTGGATCTACACCGAGCAGACGTACGACTGGAAAGGAAGACCTCTCGTTACCACCAATCAGGACGCCACTAACAGAACCGTTTCTTACACCGGCTGCGGTTGCGCAGGCGGC
>DASXXL010000200.1:0-2006 GCA_036503085.1 Pyrinomonadaceae bacterium
TGTGCATTTCAGTGCAACCGGAAATAAAAGAATCGACCCGATACTTCGCAAGCAGGCTCTTGATAATCGGAACCAGCTCGTAAACGTTGCGCCGTTTCTTAATCTGGTAGAGCAACTCGTGATGAATCAGGTCCTGGTCGCCTTCATCGGGAAGCACGACGTAGTCCTGTGTCTCTGCCCAGTGCTCGTGATTTTGAAACAAGCCGCTTTCACGAGTGCCTTTCGTGCAAATGAGCAGGCGCTTTTGCGGTGACTGAAGGAGCTCTTCGAACATCACGTCCACGAGCGAAATGAGACGCGTGTTGAGATCCGGGGGCAGTCTCTCCAGAAAACTATGAGCGGTCATGCAGCACACAACCAACTGCGTCGCGCCGACAAACGATAGTGCCCGCAGACTCGAAACCAGTCTTTCCATCAACTCGTCGGCGTCTCCCGAAAGCAGCGCTTCGGTGCGATCCGGAAAGGTCGGATCGGAATACATGATCACACGCGGCGCTTCCTGCTCCAGCTCGTGACTGCTGTTCTCATAGATCGCCTTGAGAAACTCGGCGGAAGCGAGTGGTCCAAGTCCACCGAGTATGCCGACAACTTCGTGTCCTCGAGGGCTCGTGATGGAGGGTTCGGTAATGAGTGTCGTTTGGGTAGCTAATTCAAACATAATCAACGTCTCCCCGCGGATACTTTTTGATAGGTTTTCAGGTCTTCCGAAACCATCCGCAGTAGCTGTGTGCGGGCCGTGCGGATGAAGAAGTGATCTCCCGGCAACATGCGCAGAGAGAACGCGCCGGTCGTGTAGGGACGCCATCCTGCGAGCTCTTCCTGATTGACTTCACCATCATCCTCGCCGCCGAACACAGACAGCGGGCAAGTGAGTGGCGGACCGGGTTGATAGACGTACGTCTGGCAGAATTCGAAGTCCGAACGCAGCAAAGGAACGAGGAGCTTCATCAACTCCGGATGCGCGAGGACCTCGGGCGGTGTGCCGTTGAGCAGACGCAGCTCTTTTACGAATTCCGGCTCGGGCAGGTCATAAGTGACGGTG
This sequence comes from Pyrinomonadaceae bacterium, assembly GCA_036503085.1. Classification (GTDB taxonomy): domain Bacteria; phylum Acidobacteriota; class Blastocatellia; order Pyrinomonadales; family Pyrinomonadaceae; genus PSRF01. Next base: position 1,043 of record DASXXL010000200.1, read on the forward strand.
GTCCTGTCTCGCAGCGGCGGCGCCTGGCGGCCGCTTACGAACAGCACTTCCGGTTCGAGTTGGAACTTCAACCGCAGCGCGCGTGCGAGCTCAAAACAGATCAGGCCGCCCATGCTGTGACCGAAAAGCGCAAACGGCTTATCGAGAAACGGGTGCAGCGCCGGCGCCAGCGACTCGATCAGCGGTTCGACCCTGGTGAACGGCGGTTGGCTCAAGCGCATGCCGCGGCCGGGAAGTTGTATCAGCCCGACCTCGACGTCCGGCGGCAGATCCGCCGGCCAGTCAGCGAACACCAGCGGACTGCCGCCCGCGTACGGAACACAAAAGAGCCGCATGGTCGCGGCGGGATTCGGCTTCGCCAGGATGAGCCACGGTGTGGAAGTTGATTTTGTTTTCATTAGTCAGCACCAACTGCGACCGGCATTACCAGTTGCGTCATGATGTTTTCTACTTCTCTACTGTCCCAGTTCTGATCGATGTCGGGTGTGTTCATCAGGTAGTCGATCATCGAGCGTTGTTCGCGCTCGATGCGCAGGGCTTCGACGTAAGGCATCGTCGTGAACGCGATCATCGAGTACAACGGCAGATAGCGATCGGGGAACAACTGGTTCATCTTGCGCTCGAGCGCTTTTCGCAGCAGGAACTTCGGATCGCCGAGCAGGTCACGGATCTCGACGTAGTGTTCGACAACCATCTCGGAGATCGCGTCCATGTTCGGCTTGCGCAGTTGTTCGTATTCGCTGAAGACTGTTTTCCAATCGTCGCCAAACCTTTCCAGACACTCCATCAACACCGCGCAATCTTCGAAGCCGGCGTTCGCGCCCTGGCCGTAGTAGGGATAAAGAACGTGGGCCGCGTCGCCGATGAGCGCCACCTTGCCTTGCAACGTCCACGGCGAACACCGCACCGTCACCATCGGATTCGGCGGGCAGCGATTGAACTCTTCAACGAGATTCGGAATGTG
>DASXXL010000201.1:0-2981 GCA_036503085.1 Pyrinomonadaceae bacterium
CAGCGACAGTATGCTTCCGCCTCGTACCAGTTAACATGCAGCACGGGCGCGTGCTTTTCCAGCCGAACAATTTGATCGAAGGTGCGTCGCCACCAGCCGCCGTAGGCGAGACTCCAATACACCGGACGAGTGGCGCGCGTGCTTTCGCGCCATCTCCAACCTTCGTCCGACCACAGTTCACGACGTCGATAACCGCCGTCTTCGACGAAGCGCGCAAACTCTCCATTCGTCGTGGCAGTTCGCGAAATACTGAATGGCTCAACGCGAACTTCAAATGGTTGCTGCTCATTATCAAAAACAAAACCGTGGGCGTTAGTGTTGCCGGCGATGAATGGACCGCCCGGAACGAAAGCATCGCCGGTCACGTCCTGGACCACTTCTTGATTGTGACCGTCATCAGTGATTGTCAGGCGCGGAGCAGGATGGGCAAGCGTTTGCCGCGTGTAAGTGATTGCTTCGCCGTGCATGTCCTCGTGAAAAAGAGCCAAAGCGAGAAAGTACGAAGCGTCAGTGCTGCGACCTTCAATGTCGCCAAACTGCCGGCTAATCTCATCGATCACCGTCGTCATGTAAGCAATCGTTTCCGACTTCGTGGGCAGCGGTAAATCCCAGCGGGTGTCGTGTGCGACTTTCGCGGAATCGTAAAGCGCATCGCCGTGGGCGAGGATCGGCTTGCGCCCGCACAGATGTCGCAACACCCAATACTCCTGAAACCACGCTACGTGGCCGATCTCCCAACGCAACGGATTCACGATGTCCAGTCGTGGTCCGATCATCTGCTCGTCGTTCAGATCCTCAACCAACGCGAGCGTACGCTGCCGCGCATCCTGTAAGGCCGAAACATTGTGATTTTTCATCGCGACAGAACTCATTTTCTTCCGAACGCATAGTAGCGCAAACGCACGCGAAGAACAGAATGGCGCATCTAAGGCGCAAGCTGCGGACGTTGTTATTCGCTCAATTAACGCACGTTTCGTTAGTATTACAGCCGCAACAGCGATGAACGCGGAGCTACTCGACAACAAGTATCAGATCGAACAACTCCTCGGACAGGGAGGCATGGGCGCCGTCTATCGCGCCACCCACCTCGGCACAAAGCGTACGGTGGCGCTGAAAGTGATCCGCCCGCAACTCTCGGCTCACGATCAATTCGTAGCGCGCTTTCGCCGCGAAGCAGAAGCCGCCGGTCGCTTGCGACATCCGAACGTCGTTGACGTTACCGATTTCGGGCTCGCGCAAACTGCTGCCGGACCGGTCGCCTATCTCGTGATGGAGTATCTGGACGGCTGCACGCTGGCCGAAATCGTTTCCGAGGAAGGCAAGCTGCCGATCCCGTGGGTCGTCGATATTCTCGAACAGGTTTGCTCCGCGGTCGAAGCGGCACATCACGCGGGCATCATCCACAGAGATCTCAAGCCCGACAACATCTGGCTCGAGCCAAACGGCCGCGGCGGCTACACCGTGAAAGTGCTTGACTTCGGCTTAGTCAAACTGAGTGACACGGATCATTCTGCTGCCGCTCCCACACCACACATACCAGCAGCTGAAAGCGAAAGCGAAACGCTGTTTCGCGGCACGAGCGAAGAGTCAGCCACACTAATCAAATCGTCACCGGCTAAATCGCTGCCCGTCGAAACGTCGGCGACCCATGACGAGAACCTGACCGCGGTCGGTTCTGTCATGGGCACTCCTTTTTATATGTTGCCGGAACAGTGCCGCGGCGAACCGCTCGATACGCGTTCCGACATCTACAGCCTCGGCGTCGTTGCTTACCGTCTGCTGACCGGCGAGACACCTTTCAAGGGTGCGCCAGAGGAAGTAATAGAACTTCACAAAATCGCCGCGCCGCCGCCGCTCCGCGAAAAGAATCGCAAAGTGCCGCGCAAGATGGCGCGCATCGTGATGTCTGCCTTAGCTAAAGATCCGGCGCAACGACCGCAGAGCGCCGCCGGCTTTGCTTCAGCCCTGCGCGCGAGTTGGGAAGGACCGACTCACCTATTACGACAGGCATTCGCGCTCTACAGCGAACACTTTCCGACGTTTTTCAAGATCGCGCTCTTAGGCTACGCGCCTTTCACCGTGATCGCGGTGCTGTATCGTTTTTCAGACGTGCTCATAAATCCGACGCGACTGTCGTGGACGCAATTAATGGTCACGGCCGTGGCGTTCTTTCTCACGATGGTCGTCTCGCTGTTGTTTGCGTACTTCTTTGTCTCGGCAGCGACAGTGCCGGTGGTGGTCCAATTATCAATAGCGCCGCTCCGGCCGATACGGATAAAATCGGTGCTGGCGGCCTTGAAACGCCGCTGGCGCATCTTCGCCCTGGCCTCACTGCTCGTGCTGACGCTGATACTTGCCGGTTCACTGCTGTTTGTAATACCGGGATTGATTGCCGCGCTTGTTTACGGCCTTTACGGACCAGTCGTAATCATGGAGCGGCAAGGCGTACGCGGCACGCTGCGCCGCAGTCGATTACTGAGCCGGAGAGCATTAGGGACCGTGCTGGTCATAACGCTGATTCAGTTTGCGCTGCCGATCCTGATCGGAAAAGCATCGGTGGCGACAGATTTAACGTTAAAGCTCAACGACGACTTCTCTCCCAAACAATTTGGCTTCAACTTCTCGATGTCCGGCGGCTCTGTTTTCTTCCAGTTGCTGAATGTGTTCATCACGCCGTTGACGGCGATCATGGCGTCGCTGCTTTATCTTAAGACGCGAAAGGCCGGCGGTGAGTCGTTGAGAGATGCCAGCGATCAGTTTGCGACGCTGGACTTACCGCGAAGCAAATGGCAGGCGCGCATGAAAAGCCGCTGGACCAACACGTGAGGTATAGACAATGAATAGAATTCTTTGCGTAACGCTGGTGATGCTACTGCTAAGCGCGTCCATTCTGCTTCGGATGAAAAGCGCAGCGGCAGAGGGTTTTAACTTCGATGCGGCAGAGCTCACGAACAAAAAGTTGTGGACCCAGGTCAACGACC
>DASXXL010000202.1:0-4327 GCA_036503085.1 Pyrinomonadaceae bacterium
TGAAGCCGCCGTTGAAATGGGCGGGCGGCAAACGTTGGTTCGTGCCGCATCTCGCGCCGATTTGGCAGCGGCATTCCGATCGTCGTTACGTCGAACCGTTTTGCGGCGGGCTCGCAGTCGTGCTCGGGTTGCAACCCGCGCGTGCTTTGCTCAATGACATCAACCCGCATTTGATCAACTTTTATCGCCATCTGCAAAATGGTATGCAGCCGCGGATCGAGATGCGCAACGACGAACAGCTCTTCTATCGTCAGCGCGACCGTTTCAACGGGCTAATTCAAAACGGCGGCGCGAAGAGTCGCGAGGCGGCGGAGTTGTTCTATTATCTGAATCGCACCTGCTTCAACGGGCTTTGCCGGTTCAATAAGAGCGGCGAGTTTAATGTGCCGTTTGGGACGTACGCTACGATCAATTACGCAACGGACTTCGGCGGTTACGCACAGGTGTTTAAGGACTGGGAGTTCAGCAGTGTGGATGTCGAGAAGGTAGCGATCAAAGCAGCGGATTTTATCTACGCCGATCCGCCGTACGATACGGAGTTTACGACGTACAGCCCGGGCGGATTTTCGTGGGAGGATCAGAAACGCACGGCGGAGTTGTTGGCGAAGCATCCAGGACCGGTCGTGATCTCGAACCAGGCGACGCTGCGGATTGTTGAGCTTTACGAAAGGCTCGGCTTCGAGCTGAGTTATCTTGCTGGACCAAGACGGATCAGTTGTACGGGAGATCGCACCGCCGCGCGCGAGGTGTTGGCGATTAAAGAATGATGCAAGCATGGTTGCCGGATTTGGTTTATACGAATGGACGGTTTGCGTCTGACGTCGCAGTTGTCTGCGATGAGAAGATCGTGCGCTTGTGTCCGGCGGAAGAGGCGACAGATCCGATTAGACTCAAGAACTGCGCGCTGTTGCCGGGGCTTGTTAATGGGCACTCACATGCGTTTCAGCGAGTGATTCGCGGGAGGACGGAGCGGCGCTCGCAATACACGACCGATTCGTTCTGGACGTGGCGGGAGCAGATGTACGCGGCCGCGAATCGACTGACGCCGGAAGAGATCTACAGCGTTTCGCGGATGGCATTTCTCGAAATGGCGCTCGCGGGGATCACGGCGGTTGGTGAGTTTCATTATCTGCATCACGCGCCGGATGGCACTGCTTACTCTGACCCGAATCTGATCGGACGTGAGGTGATTCGCGCCGCACATGACGTGGGGATTCGCATCGCGCTGCTGCGCGTGGCGTATGCGCGCGCGGGTTACCAGCGTGAGCCTGACCCACAGCAGGTTCGCTTCATCGAGAACACGCCCGATGTGTATTTGAAGAACCTCGATCAACTGCTGGCGGCGCCGGAGCTGAAGCACGGCGAGGCGTGGATTGGGGTCGCGCCGCATAGTGTGCGCGCGGTGCCGCTTGATTACGCGAAGATGATTGTTGAGTTTGCGAAGACGCGCGGGCTAGTGGTCCACATGCACGTCGCGGAACAGACGGCGGAAGTCGCGGCGTGTATCGAGGAGTATCGGCGTTCGCCGGTGGCGCTGCTTGAGACTGAGGGTTTGCTGAGCGAGAAATTCACTGCCGTACACGCGATTCATGTGACGTCGAAAGCGGTGAGCGCGATCGCGGATGCGGGTGCGCGTGTGTGTGCGTGTCCGACGACGGAACGGAACCTTGGCGATGGCGTTATGCCGGTTGATGAATACTTCGAACAGGGCGTGCCGGTGTCGCTGGGAACTGACAGTCAGACGCAGATCGATCTTTTGGAAGATGCGCGCGAGCTTGAATATCACTTGCGGCTGCAACGCATGTCGCGGAACGTTTTAGCCACAGATAACACGGATGACACGGATCAGTCAGCGCTCGCTCGCCGGTTGTTTGAGTGTGCGACGGTGAATGGCGCGAACAGCATCGGGTTTGAGGGTGGAAGTCTTGAAGTCGGCGCGCCGGCGGATTTTTTCACGGTGGATCTTGATGATCCCTCGATCGCCGGTTCGTCGCCGGAGAATCTGTTGGCGAATATTGTGTTCTCGCTTTCTCGCACAGCAGTTCGGGATGTGATCGTGGGCGGGAAAAGGATTGTTGCCGACGGGCGTCACGCGCACCAAGACGAGATCGTTGCCGCTTTTCGTTCGATTCAATGAAGCCACAGGAAACCCTAGCTGAACTCGTAAAGATCGACTCCGTCTCGTCGCGTTCGAACGCGCAGATAGTCAATTACCTCGAACGACGTTGCGAGTCACTGGGTTTGAAAACCGAGCGGTTCGCTTATACCGACGAACACGGAGTCGAGAAAATAAACCTGGTGGGATTTACGGGAGCAGACCCGTCAAACCAAACCGATCTTTCAAACACAAACATCGAACTCGCGCTGGTGGGCCACACGGACACAGTGCCCTACGATCCAAACTGGTCCGAAGCGCTCAACCTCACTGAACGCGACGGTAAACTCTACGGCCGCGGCTCGTGCGACACGAAAGGCTTCATCGCCGCCGCACTCACCGCCGTCGAGAACATCGATCTAAAAACTCTCAACAAACCACTCGCGCTAATCTTCACCGCCGATGAAGAGATCGGCCTGCGCGGGGCGAAGCACCTGGCCCAACTCAAACCTTTTCGCGTGCGTTATAGCATCGTCGGCGAACCGACTTCGCTACAACCGATTCGCGCCGGCAAAGGCTATTCGCTCGCCGAAGTCGTCCTGAAAGGACGCGAGGCCCACAGCGCCTATCCCGCCCTCGGCGCGTCCGCCGTCTTTCGCGCCGCACGACTCATCAACCATCTCGAAAAGATCGTCCAAGAACTCAAGTCAGACCAGCACGAAGCTTTCGATCCGCCTTTCACCACGCTCAACGTTGGCGTCATTCACGGCGGCACCGCGAAGAACGTGCTCGCGGGCGAGTGTCGTTTCACACTCGAATGGCGTCCCATTCCCACCCAACCGTCCGAACACGTTTTGCATCTCTTGAACGCAGCCATCAACGAAGAGCAACGCGCCGATCCCGATTTCGTTTGCGAAGTCGACGCGAACCGCGCTGATTCCGGCTTCGAAACTGATCCCGAATCGCGCTTGATCAAGTTGCTCGAAAACGCCACAGGCCGCAAATCCGCCACAGTCGCTTTCGGCACCGAGGGCGCGCAAATGCAGGCGCTCGGCAGCGAACCGGTCGTGATCGGACCGGGCGATATCCGCGAGGCGCACCGCACCGGTGAGTTCGTGCCCGTCCGAGAATTAGAAAGCTGCGCCGAGATTTTGCGGCACGCTGTTCGCGAATTGTGCGGCTGAACCGTTTCTATTAAGCTCGTCGCAACGAGGTTTCATAATGCGTTTCGCAGTAATCCTATTCGTAATCCTATTTGCAGCTCTGTCGATTTTCGCTCAGGACACCAAGCCACTCACCAGCCAGGAAGTCGTCAGTCGTCTCTACCAACTACAACGCAATCCCGACACGCGCGACGAGCTCATGGAAGAGATTCGCAAACGCGGCATCGGCTTTCAGTTGACTGACGGGATGCGCTCGTTGATCGCGACGAAGAGCGGTAACGACGCGTTGTTGCGGCGCACGTTTGAAGAAGCCGAACGCCGCCGCGTCAACCCGACTGCTTCGGCGTTGCCGTCCGAAACCGAAGGCAACGAGCTGCTCGATCGCACGCGCAATGTCACGCTCGCGGCCGCCGGCGCGATGCCCGATTTCCTCGTCAAGCAGATCATCAAACGGTCCAACGCTTACGGCGCCACAGCGAACTGGATCCCGCAAGACAATCTCACCCTCGCTGTCGGTTATCGCGCGAATCGGGGTGAGGAATACAAACTTCTCACCGTCAACGGCATGCCTGCGCCTGAAGACGCTCAAGCCGGTTCTGACTACGGCAAATACGCACCGAAAGGCGCGACCTCGAGTGGAGTGGAATACATTTCGGCGCAGGCCGACATTTTCAAACCTGAGTCGAAAACGGAATTCAAGATGGTCGACACCGATCTTATTCAAGGACGCCGCACAATCGTTTACGAATTCACAGTGAAGCGGGAGAATTCGACGTTAACGTTGAGTGTCGGCGATACAGGCATGCGCACTGTCGTCGGATCGCATGGCCGGATGTGGATTGATCGCGAACTCAACCGCGTGTTGCGTTTCGAACAGGTGGCGACTGAGATTCCGCCTGACTTTCCGATCACTGCCGCGAGCAGCACGATCGATTACGACTGGGTGATGATCAATGAGCATAACTACTTGTTGCCGCGTCACTCGCAGATCCTCATCACTATGAGTCAGCCCAAGTTCCCGGTGACGAGCCGCAACGAGGTTCTCTTCCGCAACTACCAGAAGTATGGC
>DASXXL010000203.1:0-2076 GCA_036503085.1 Pyrinomonadaceae bacterium
TCACGTTGAAGGCAACGGAGCGAAGTTTTTGAAGCAGGCGTGTGACTTCGGGATCGAGGGCATCGTTTCGAAGCTCGCGGATTCGCCGTATGAATCGACGCGTAGTCACAACTGGCAGAAAGTGAAGTGTCTGCGGCGGCAGGAGTTTGTGATCGCCGGCTACACGTTGTCTGTCAAAGGGCTGCCGTTCAGTTCGCTTGTGCTTGGCGTGTATGAGAAAGGCAAACTAATTTACGCCGGGCGCGTTGGGACCGGGTTTAGCAACAAGCTGCGCGCGGAGTTGAAGAAGATGTTGGATCGTTTGGCGCGGCCGATGAAACCGTTCGCCGAGATACCGCGAGATCCCGATCTGCGACGTGCGATCTGGACCGAGCCGAAACTGGTGGGTGAAGTTGAATTCAGTGAGTGGACGCAGGACAACGTGATCCGTCACCCGTCCTTCCAGGGCTTGCGCGAAGACAAGAAAGCGACCGAAGTCGTCCGCGAAGAACCCGCCTGAAAATCCATTCTTCATTCGGTTTTTATCCCTGTTGCAAGGAGGTAGCGCCTCTCTGACTTTGGAATTAAGTAGGCCTGCCCGTCAGGAAATTTTTCCTTCAGCTCCTCTCCACCAAACAACAGCAGCGTAGATCCGTCCGGTGCCCAGGCCTGTAAACGAGGGATCTGGCGGATAAACTGATTCAAAGCCCGACACGTCACGAAGTCGACCGCCGGCGCCTCAACCTCTTCAAACCGCCGCGCCACAATCACGCCTTGCCGCTCAACTGCCGCCAACGCTTCCCGCAAAAACACCGTCTTCTTCTGCGACGACTCGATCAACGTCGTTTCGAGATCAGCCCGCACGATCAGGCACGGAACGATCGGTAATCCTCCGCCCGAGCCAACGTCTGCTATCTTTGCTCCGTGCGGCAGGTGTTCGAGTAAGATCAACGACTCGAGCACGTGCCGCGTCGCAAACTCTTCCGGCGAGCACGGCGCCACGAGATGAAGGCGTTCGTTCCAGCGAGTGAGTAAACTGTAGTACGTCGCGAGCCGCGCCACCGCGTCCGGCGAGAGCTCGACGCCAAACGCGCTCATGTTTGTGAGTAACGCTTGCTCGAACCGTTGTTGTTCGTTCTGCATGATCAAACTTGAAGAAGCACTCTGGGAGCGCAGGCGTCTCGCCTGCAAGTTACGAATTGGGCGCTGCTGCGTGTTGCAGGCGAGACGCCTGCGCTCCCAAGCTACCGACCAACTAAAGTATATGAAGCCCCGAGTGTGTGAAGCATAGACCATGATTGACAATTTTGTTGAGCAGCATAAGCTGCTCGGTAACGCAGTGCCGCAGATCATCAACGACTACGCCGCGGCGCTCGATTCGCGGCGCGTCACTCCGGCCGCAACACCCGCCGACCTCGAACGACTCTTCGACGAGCCGCTGCCAGAAACCGGCATTGCTATCGAAGAGATCCTGCGCCGTTTTCGCGCAGACATCGAACCGAATGCGATGGGCGTGCCGAGCCCGAAATACTTCGGCCAGTTCAACCCGACGCCGTTGCCGATTGGCGTGTGGGCCGACGCCCTCTCATCGCTGTTGAATCAGAACGCGGGCGCGTGGCGCAATGGTCCAACCTCCGCGATGATCGAAGCGCGCGTGATGCGTTGGCTTTGCGATCTGCTCGAGTATGGTTCGAACAGTTTCGGCACGCTCGCGAGCGGCGGTTCGGAAGCGAACCTGATCGCCTTGAAGTGCGCGCGCGACAAGACAGTGGCCACGATCAAGGATCGTGGTGTGCGTTCGGCCACCGGCGATCTGGTCGTCTACGCTTCCGAGCAGTGTCACTATTCGATCGACAAGAGCGTAGATCTCTTAGGCCTCGGCCGCGAGAGCCTGCGCAAGATTCCAACGGATGAACGCTTTCACATCCGTCTCGACGTCTTACGCGAACAGATCGCGAGCGATCGGTTAGCCGGACGGTTGCCCTGTTGCATCGTCGGTGTTGCGGGCACGACGTCGACCGGCGTAATGGATCCGCTAGAAGATCTGGCCGGCATCGCTCGCGAAAGCGAGCTCTGGTATCACATCGACGCGGCTTA
>DASXXL010000204.1:0-1529 GCA_036503085.1 Pyrinomonadaceae bacterium
CGCTGAACATATCGGCCGACATCTGCGTGGTGATGATGCGCTCGGCGTCACCCGCGCCGGTGAGGTTATAGCTGCCGCGATTGTAAACGCCGATTTTTTCGAACGATTGGTTGTGCTCGCGCCAGTCGGAGAAGTTTGGATATGAGATCGACTTCTCGTCGAGCACCGGACTCTTCTCGTTCAGAAAAACGAGCCGGTCCGGCTCGGCGTAAGGCAGCGGCCGCAGCAGCACGGTGTTGACGACGCTGAAGATCGCGCTGTTCGCGCCGATACCGAGTGCGAGCGCAAGGATCACGATCGCGCTAATCGCACGGTTCTTCCAGAGCATCCGCATGCCGTAACGGACGTCTTGCCAGAGTGTGGCCATCATCTTCTCCTTGTTTCGACACGATTCACAGAACTAACAGTATGGCATCTTGTTAGTCCTGTAATCCCGTCGACGGGTTTTACTCGTACCTTAGCGCCACCAGCGGATCAACTTTTGTCGCTCGTCTTGCGGGAACCCAACACGCAAGCAATGCAGTTAGCGTCAACACGACCACAACACCCGCGAAGATCGTGGTGTCTGTCGGTGTCACACCAAACAACAGCCCGCGCATCAACCGCGTCAAGGCGAAAGCAGCAGCGAGACCAATCGCTTCGCCAACCAACGCGAGCATCATTCCCTGCCGCAGCACGAGCTTCAACACGTCGGTCACATTCGCGCCGAGCGCCATGCGAATACCGAGCTCCTGCGTGCGCTGCGTGACTGCGTAAGACAACAGACCATAGATGCCGACAGCCGACAGCAGCAGGGCGAGACCGCCGAACAGCATCATCAAAAGCATGTTGAGACGTGGTTGCGCGATGCTCTCGGAAACGATCTGCTCGAGCGTGTTGATGTTTGCCAGCGGTTGATTCGGATCGATGGACCACACGGCCTGGCGAACCGCAGCGATAATCGACTTCGGATCATTGGACGTGCGCACGAGCAGCGTCATGTCACCCAACGGCGACTGCGACGCCGGCAGATAATACGCGGGTTCAGAAGCAGCAGCGAGGCCGCCAAACTTCACGTCGCCCACGACGCCGACAATCTCGAACGTCGTCAGCCGCTGGTTCTTCCAAATTCTTCCCGGCGGACTGGGTTTGAGGCGTCGGCCGAGTGGATCTTCGTTCGGAAAGTAATGCCGGACAAAAGCTTCATTGACGATGGCCGCGCCCGGATGTTCGGCGTCGTCCTGCGGCGTGAACGCCCGGCCGCGAATGATGTGCGCGCCGACAGTGTTGAAGTAGTCGGCGCCGACCGGGATGAAGTTCGCGTTTTGCGATCGCGTCTCAGCGGACGCGACGCGTCCTTCGATTTCAAACGAGTCAACCCAATTCGATCGCAACGGCGGATCGTAAGCAATCGTCGCCGACTCCACGCCCGGCAAGGCGGAGACGCGTTCCAGCAGTTGCTTGAAGAAGTTATTGATCTCGACCGGTTCTTTGTACTTCGCGCCGGGTAGATTCAGATCGGCTGACAACACGCGTTCCGACTTAAAGCC
>DASXXL010000205.1:0-9441 GCA_036503085.1 Pyrinomonadaceae bacterium
TTGCGCGGCCGTTACTACTGGAACTCTTACACTGAAACCGGTCTCGCGAAAGCACTCGATAGTTATCAACGCGCGATCAAACTCGATCCCGATTACGCGTTGGCCTACACGGGAATCGCCGACTATTACAACTGGCTCGGCGTCTTCGGTATCAAGCCGTTTGCCGAGTCGTCTGCGGCCGCAAAGCAAGCGGCGGCTAAAGCAGTAGAGCTCGACGCAGAGTCTGCGGAAGCTTATTCGGCGCTCGGCTTCGCGACTGTCACACACGACTTCGACTGGGCCGTCGCCGAAGGCCTGCATCGTCGCGCGCTCGAAATCAATCCGAACTACGCGACCGCGCATCACTGGTACGCCTTTCATCTCGTGATGGAAGGACGCTTCGACGAAGGCATCGATCGGATGTTGCGCACGCGTGAACTCGATCCGCTTTCACCGGGCGTGCTGCAGGCGCAAGGCTGGTGTTATTACCAGGCGCGACGGTTCGAGGAATCGATCGCGACCTTCCGCGCGGTGCTGGATGCGACGCCTGATTTTCCTTACGGGCTCGTCACCTATTCGTGGGTGCTGCGCCACACCGGCGCTGTCGATGAAGCGGTTAAAGCCGCGGAGAAGGCGCTCGATCTTTCCGGCGGCGGGCAGTTCTACATCGCTGCGTTGGGCACTGCCTATGCCGCGGCAGGAAGACAACAGGAAGCACGCGCGGTGCTCGAGCGTCTGGACCACATGATGGTCCATGGATACGTCTCGCCGTATCAACGCGCGTTGATTCACCTGCACCTCGGCGAACGTGAGCGCGCGCTCGAGTTGCTGCAGGAAGCACACAGCATCCGCGATGCATGGATCGTTTGGCTCGGTGTCGAACCGCAGTGGGATCCGCTGCGCGGTGAACCGGAGTTCGAAGCGATACTGCACGAGCTGCGGCATCCGATATTGACGCGCAAGTCGACTTTGGCGACCGCCGCCGTCGGATCTCCGCAGAGGCGAAAACGAGGCGAGCACATTCCGCCCGTCACGATGCAGATCCTCAGTCCTGCGCCCGACACGAAAGCGGGCGAGAACGAAGAGGCGCGACAGCTCTACACTGCCGGCCGTTATTACTCGACGCGCCGGACCGCGGAAGGTTTGCGCCAGGCGATCGAACGTTTGGAACGCGCAGTGGAGCTCGATCCGCAGTTTGCGATCGCGCATGCTGAGCTGGCTGACTGTTACGCGTTGCTGAACTGGTACGTTGAACCGCCACCCGCTGGCGCGTGGGAGCTCGCGAAGGCTTCGGCAACGCGCGCCGTCCAGGCCGATCCTGACTTAGCCGAAGCCCACGCGTCACTCGGTTTCGTCAGGTTGCACTACGATCGCGATTGGATCGACGCCGAACGGGAACTGCGCAAAGCGATTCAGTTGAAGCCGACGAACCAGGTGGCCCATCGCTGGTACGCTTACAGTTTGTCGGCCATGGGCCGGCACGACGAGGCTTACGCGGAGATCGAACGCGCGCGGCAGATCACGCCGCAGTCAGCGGTGATCGCGACCGCAGTGGCGAACGTGTTGTTCCTCGCGGGCAAGTTTGATGAAGCGATCGTGCAGTGTAAGAAGTCGCTCGAACAGGATCCGGGCGCGGTTGCGGCGCACACCGTTTTGCGTTGGGCGTATGAATTAAAAGGGATGGACTCGGAGGCTTTGGCCGCGTTCGAACAGGAGCGCAGTTTTGCGGGCGACACGCCGACCACACACGCGAAGCGCGCCCACGTGCTCGCGGCGATTGGCAAACGCGACGAAGCGCGCGCGATCCTCGAAGAGATCATCGCGAAGCGTAGTCAGAACTGGGTCACGGCTTACGAGATCGCGATCATCTACACGTGGCTCGACGACTTCGATAACGCGTTTCGCTGGTTGGCCCAGGCCGAACGCGAGCATGCCGTCGGCTTTACCTTCGTGCGCGTCGATCCGCATCTCGCCAAGCTCCGCTCCGATCCACGCTTTCTCGATCTGCTGCGCGAAACGGAGAAGACGATTCCTTAAAAGGCCATCCACAGATTACGCAGATTTGCTGAAACACTTCTGCGTAATCTGTAAATGGCTTTATGCTATTTTAGCCGCAATGTCGACCATCGAAACTCTTGACGCCTGGGTGCGCGAAGTCGTGCAGTGGCATTTCAATCCTGACACCGGCTGTCCGTTCTGGTTGGAATTTGCGAAGAACTTGTCGTGGGAACCACGCGAGGAGATTCGCGGTTACGACGATCTCGCGCGCTTCGGTTTTTTTCAGGACGAGTGGCTGCGTGGTGGACCAGTGCGACGTTGGGTGCCGAAAGGTCTGGCGGATCGTCCGGTCTACACGTTCGAAACGGGCGGCAGCACGGGCGTGCCGAAGTCACGCATCAACATCGACGACTTTCGCATCGACTACGAAGCTTTCAGCGACACGTTACCGGAAGAGTTTTTTCCCCGCGGCGCCGATTGGTTGTCGCTTGGTCCAACCGGTCCGCGCCGTTTGCGTTTGGCTGTCGAACATCTCGCGCAGCATCGCGGCGGGATCTGTTTCATGGTCGATCTCGATCCGCGTTGGGTAATCAAGCTGCTGAAGATGGGCCAGCCGAAACAGGCCGAGCAGTACAAGCAGCACGTCGTCGAGCAGGGACTCACGCTGCTGCGCGCGCACGAGAACATTCGTTGTCTCTTCACCACGCCCAGATTGTTGGAGGCGCTCTGCGAAAAGATCTCGCTCAAGAAGGCCGGCATCACGGGCGTGTTTTGCGGCGGCACCGAGATGACGCCGCAGTTTCATCGCTTCGCCGTCGAGGAGTTGCTTGAGGGCGCGTATTTCGCGCCAACTTACGGAAACACGTTGATGGGTCTGGCCGTACATAAGCCGAGAGTTCCCGAGGACAATTACGCGATCATCTATTATCCGCCGCTACCGCGGGCGATGGTGGAGGTGGTCGATCCTGATGATCCGGATCGTGTAGTTGGATATGGCGAGACTGGCCGCGTACGGTTGACGACGTTGACGAAAGAATTTTTCATGCCGCGTTTTCTGGAGCGTGACGAAGCGGAGCGCGAACCGCCGTGCGAGCAGTATCCGTGGGACGGCGTGCGCAACGTGCGGCCGTTTTCGAAACTGCAAGCGAACGTTGTTGAGGGTGTGTATTGATCAAACTACCGATACTTCGACAGGGAGTGCCCTATTACAGCCTGGACGTCGCGCGCGTCGTGCATCACCGCACGCGTGAACCGTTCGTCGAAGTCAGCCAAGCCAATCCGGGTTTGATCCGTCGCGACCTCGGCAAGCAGTCCCTTCCGAAATCCCTGCTCAACAAATTTACAACCCGCGAACTCGTCGACATCTGCACGCGCGCTGCGGAGATCTTTACAACCGATCCCGCGGAATACATCAGTCAAGTCTCGGCTACGACCGGTCTGCCTTACGTCCTGGCCCAACGCAACATGCTCAAGATCAAGAGCATGCTCGCCAACATGGAAAGCGTACTGAACGGCCTGACGCGCGGCATCGATTGGACCATTCTCGATCGTGGCTTCGGCGATTTCGAAGGACGTGCGCTTAGTTTCTATCCGAGGACGCAATCGCTCGGCGCAGTTTTGCCAAACAACTCGCCCGGCGTGCATTCGCTATGGATTCCCGCGTTTGCTTTGCGCATTCCGCTCGTGCTGAAACCCGGCAGCGCCGAGCCCTGGACGCCTTATCGAATCATTCAATCGCTGATCAAAGCAGGCGCGCCGCCGGAGGCTTTCAGTTTCTATCCGGCTGATCACGCGGGGGCGAGCGAGATCCTGCGCAACTGCGGCCGCTCGCTGCTCTTCGGCGACAGCTCGACGACTTCAATCTGGGCCAACGATCCGCGCATTGAGATTCACGGTCCGGGTTACAGCAAAGTGATCATCGGTGAAGATTGCGTTGACGAGTGGGAACAGTATCTCGACGTGATCGTCGCTTCGATTGCCGACAACGGCGGCCGCTCGTGTGTGAACGCTTCGGCAGTTTGGACGCCGCGCCACGCAGATGCCATTAGCGAAGCACTGGCAGAACGTCTTGCGCAGATCGTTCCGCGCGCGGCCGAAGATCCGCAAGCGCAACTCGCCCCGTTCGTCGATCCGCAGATCGCCGCGCGCATCAACACGATCATCGAACAGGGCTTACTCGAACCCGGCGCGCGTGACGTGACCGCTAAGCATCGTCAAACCGAACGCCTTGTGACTTGGAACGGCTGTTCTTATTTGAGCCCGACTTTGATTCGTTGTGCAGCGGATCACACGCTCGCAAACCGTGAATTCCTGTTTCCGTTTGCCGCGGTTGTCGAAGTTCCACAAGACCAGGTCGTCGCACAACTCGAACCGAGTCTCGTCGTCACTGCGATCACCAAAGATCCGACGTTCATTCAAACGCTCGTCAACTCGCCGCACATCGATCGTCTCAACGTTGGCCCACTCGCGACGAACCAGGTGAGTTGGGACCAGCCGCACGAAGGCAATCTCTTCGAACATCTCTACGGGCGGCGGGCTTTTCAACACGCCATCGCCGTTTGAGGTACGCGCGTGCGCATTCTTTATCTCACAGGCGGCGCCGGGCGAATGTATTGCGGCAGTTGTCTGCGCGACAACGCGATGGCCACGGAGCTACTCGCGCGCGGCCACGACGTTCTCTTGTTGCCGGTCTACACGCCGACATTCACTGACGAACCAAACGTCAGCCGCGATCACGTCGTGCTCGGCGGCATCAGCGCTTACCTCGAACAGTACGTCCCCTTCTTTCGCAAAACGCCCCGCTGGCTCGATCGTCTCTGGGACTCGAAGGCAGTGCTGAGTCTTGCATCGCGCAAGTCGCTCTCGACAAACCCGAAGATGCTTGGCGAGATGACTGTCTCGGTACTGAAAGGTGAAGACGGCTTTCAGCGGAAGGAGATCGACAAGCTGCTCGACTGGTTACAAACCGAACCGCTGCCGGACGTGATCAACTTGCCATACACGCTTTTGATCGGCCTTGCTGCGCCGCTAAAAGAAGCGCTCAATCGACCGATTCTTTGCACACTGCAAGGCGAGGATCTCTTTCTCGACGGTCTGCAGGAACCCTATCGCACCGAAGCACTCGACCTGATCCGCAAACAAGTGGACCACGTCGATCTGTTTTTGTCAGTGAGCGAATACTACGCGGACTTCATGCCCCGTTACCTGGATATTCCTGCTCACAAAATCCGGATCGTGCCCCTAGGCATCAATCCCCACGGGTTCGATTTACGCGCGCCGAACACTAGCGCAACATTCACAGTCGGGTATCTCGGCCGAGTGGCGCCCGAAAAAGGTTTGCACGTCTTAGCGGAAGCGTACCGGCTGTTGCGTCACTCCGGCGATTTGCCGCAAGCGCGTCTCGAAGTCGCCGGTTACATGGCAGCCGATTGCAAACCGTACCTCAACAAGATCGATGCTGATCTTAAAAAGGCGAAACTCGGTGACGAGTTTCACTATCGCGGCGTACTCGATCGCGCGGAGAAGATCGCGTTTCTACGCCAGCTAGACGTGATGTCGATCCCGGCGACGTACGACGAACCGAAAGGTGTTTCGCTGCTAGAAGCGATGGCCTGCGGCGTGCCGCTCGTCCAACCACGCCGCGGCGGGTTTACGGAGATCATTGAAAAAACGGGCAGTGGTTTGCTGGTCCAACCCGACGATCCGCGCGCGCTGGCTGATGGGATCTTAGAGATCCATCGCAACAAGGAACTGGCGGCTGACTTGGGCGCGAAAGGTTTCCGCGGCGTGCGCGAGCAGTACACGTCCGCGCACATGGCCGATAAACTTCTTCAAGCCTACGAATCGGTGCTGCCTCTCGCGGAGAACAAGGTTGCTTAAGTCCGAGCACATCTCGAAAGACTATCCGACGCCCGCGGGGTCAATCAACATCGTCAGCGACGTTTCGCTCGAGCTCCCGCAGGGCTCCGCGGTTTCGATCATGGGACCGTCGGGCAGCGGCAAGAGCACGTTGCTCTACATGCTCGGCGCGCTCGAGCCGCCGACCAGCGGCACGGTCACGCTCGACGGCGAGAACCCTTTCGTGCTCGACAAAAAAAAACTCGCGGCGTTTCGCAATCAACGCATCGGTTTCGTCTTTCAGGATCATTGCCTGTTACCGCAGTGCTCGGTGATCGAAAACGTTCTGACTCCCACACTTGTCTCTTCAGTTAACGGCGCGGTCGACGAACGCGCGCGCAAGCTGTTGGATCAAGTCGGCCTCGCCGGACGAATCACGCATCTGCCATCGCAGCTTTCCGGCGGCGAGAAACAACGCGTCGCACTCGCACGCGCGCTGATCATGAAACCTCGTCTCCTTCTGTGTGACGAGCCGACCGGCAATCTCGATCAAAAATCAGCCGAAGTCGTGGCCGATATGTTGCTCGACACTCACGCGCAGGCAAACACGATTCTGATCGTCGTCACGCACAGCGCCGAACTCGCAGCTCGCTTCCCCCAGCGATTCGAACTCCGCAACCAACATCTCGAGCCAGCGTGATGCGTGCTACTCGCCTGATACAACGCAGCCTCGCTTACTACTGGCAAACGAACATCGTGGTCGTGCTCGGCGTTGCGATCGCGGTCGCGGTTTTGACGGGCGCGTTGTTGATTGGCGAGTCGGTGCGCGGCAGTCTGCGCGATCTCGTCTCGCAGCGGCTCGGCCGCACAAATGATTTCGTTGCATCAACCGGCTTTTTTCGCGAACAACTCGCGACCGATCTTTTGCAACGCGGCGTGTTCACCGCGAGCGGTATCGGCGCGACGTGTCCGTTGATCGCGCTCGACGGCGTAGTGACACACGAGGCAAGCCGCCGGCGTGCGGGAGACGTTCGCGTTTATGGTGTCGACGATCGGTTTTGGCAGTTCAATGGTGTCGCAGTGCAAGGGCAGCAAAACCGGCAGGTGCTGTTGAGCGAGAGTCTTGCTAACGAGATCGGAACGACGAACGGCGATTCGATCTTGTTGCGCATCCAAAAGCCTTCCGACATCCCCATCGAGTCGCTTCACGGCCGCAAAGAAGATCCCGGTCGCACAATCCGCCTCAACTTGAAATCCGTGTTGCCCGCAAGTTCGCTCGGTGAATTTTCACTGCGGCCACAGCAAGGACCAGTGCGCGCCATCTTTGTTTCGCTCTCGTTTTTGCAAAAGGAGTTGGACCAGGAAGGAAAGGTCAACACGATTCTCGTGGCCGAGCGTTCATCGTTGGACCAGAACGAGAGACAACGAGTTTCCGTCACGCTCGCGTCGTTGCTGAAGGACAAAGCGACTCTCGAAGATCTCGGCCTCAAGCTGCGCGTGCTCGAACAACAACAGGCGATCGCGCTTGAATCCGACAGCAACATCATCAGCGATGCCGTTGCGCAAGCGGCGCAGAAATCTGCGTCAGCAACGTCACTGAACGCTACGCCGATCCTTTCCTATCTCGCAAACAGCATCAGCTTCGGTGATCGCGCGGTGCCGTATTCTCTCGTCACTGCTGTAGACGACGAACGCTTTATGCAAATTCAACGAACAGGCCGCTCAGTTATCGATCAGTACACAGGACGATCGTGTGCGGACATAAACGAGTGGACCGCCCGGGAGCTGAACGCAGGTCTCGAGGACATCATCACACTCGAATACTACGTGTGGGCAGAAGGCGGTCGACTCGAAACAAAGAAAGCGGAATTTGCCGTATGCGGGATTGTTCCGATTGGCGGGCTGGCAGCCGATCGTGATCTCGTTCCTGCGTACCCGGGCATCACCGAGTCGGAAAACATCTCGGACTGGGACCCGCCGTTTCCGGTCGATCTCAAGCGCGTGCGCAAGCAGGACGAGGATTACTGGCACCAGTATCGAACGACGCCGAAGGTATTCGTGCCGCTGGAAGATGGCGAGAAGCTCTGGGGCACACGCTTCGGCAAACTGACTTCGATCCGCTTTCTATCCAACAACGGTAAACCAGCGGGTGATCAAATTAGTTCCCTTCAACAGGCCTTACGCCAGTCGCTAGATCCGTCGCAGCTGGGGTTTCAAATCGTTCCTGTGCGCGAGCAGGGCCAACAGGCGTCACGCGGCGCGACCGATTTCGGCGAGTACTTCCTTTACTTCAGTTTCTTCCTCGTGATCTCAGCGCTCTTGCTGACGGCCTTGTTTTTCAAACTCGGCATAGAGCAACGACTGCGCGAGATCGGCACGTTGCAAGCGCTCGGCTTTCCCGCATCGCGAATCCGACGCCTGTTTCTAGCGGAAGGCGTGTTGCTCGCGATCGTCGGGAGTCTGCTCGGTGTCCTTGGCGCGATCGGTTACGCGAAGTTGTTGATGTACGGCTTGCGCACTTGGTGGATTGGCGCAGTCGGCACGACGGCGTTGACGCTGCACGTGTCGTGGCAATCGATGACGATTGGCGCTGCGGCTGGAGTCGTCGCTGCGGTCGTGTGTGTGTTGTTGACGTTGCGAAGCATAGCAAGCTCGTCACCTCGCGGTTTATTGTCAGGTTCTCAACGCCCAACCTCTAAAACCTTCAAAGCTGCCGTCGCCTTAACCTTCGCAGGCTTACTGTTGTTAACCGCAGGTCGGTTACATCTCATACCACAGGTTCCCGCTTTCTTTGGTAGCGGCGTCGTACTGTTAATCGCGAGTGTCTGCTACCTGGCGGCCTGGTTGAAACGAAAAAACCGAAAACCGATTCACGGTTCAGGCTGGTGGACCATCTCGCTGCTCGGTTTTCGTAATGCCGCTCACCGCCCGAGCCGGACGGTTTTGTGTGTTGCGCTGATCGCCTCGGCTGCATTCATCATCGTTGCGGTCGATGCGTTTCGCCGTCCCGCCGCCTCAACTTCAGATAAGAAGTCAGGCAGCGGTGGCTTTCCGCTGTTCGCCGAATCTCTGTTGCCCATCGTTCACGATGCAAACACAGAGCAGGGTCGTGAAGCACTGAACCTCAATACGGGGAACGACGCCGCAACCATGCAGGATCTGACGTTTGTAAACTTCCGCGTGCGGCCGGGCGACGACACGAGCTGTCTCAATCTCTATCAACCACGCAATCCGAAGATCATCGCGCCACCCGAGAGTTTCCTCGAAGAAAACCGCTTCACGTTTCAAAGCTCGATCGATCCGCAGCAACAGAATCCGTGGCTGCTTTTGAATCGCGAGTTCGCCGACGGCGCGGTTCCCGTCATCGCCGACGCCAATTCCCTCACCTACGTGTTGCATCTGAAAGTCGGCGACGATCTGATCCTGGACCACGGCGGACAACCGCTGCGTCTGCGCGTTGTCGCGGCACTTTCTGACAGCATCTTCCAAAGCGAACTGCTGATGTCGGACAAAAACTTCGTCCGCCTCTTCCCGGACGAACAAGGCTATCACTTCTTTCTCCTCGACACTCCGGCCGCCAAATCATCCGCGGTCGCTGCAACACTCGAAGATCGCCTCACCGACTTC
>DASXXL010000206.1:0-3032 GCA_036503085.1 Pyrinomonadaceae bacterium
CGAGAGAGCGGCAGCGCCGAGGGAGAAGAGACTGAGGCCAGCGAGTTGGACTTCAGTCTCTTTTACTTTGCCGCTACTTCGGCGAGTAACGGCAATGGCAAGAGCAACGGTAGCAGCAACGGTAACGGTCACGGCGGCAGAGACCGATACCGACTGCTGCTGGAAGGCGCACGCTACGCCGACGAGCACGGCTACAAAGCCGTGTGGACACCTGAACGTCACTTCCACGAGTTTGGCGGTTTATATCCCAACCCCTCGATCACCAGTGCAGCACTAGCAACGATCACCGAACGCGTGGAGCTACGTGCCGGCAGCGTCGTGCTGCCCCTGCACAACCCGGTGCGTGTAGCGGAAGAGTGGTCGGTGATCGACAACCTGAGCGGCGGCCGCGTGGGCGTGTCATTCGCTTCCGGCTGGCACGCTGACGATTTCGTGTTAGCACCCGAGCACTACGCGCGACGACAGCAGGTGATGGAAGAAGGCATCGCCCTCGTGAGGCAGTTGTGGCGCGGTGAAGGCATACGACTGAAAGGTGGCAGCGGATCTGAAGTGGAAGTGCGGATCGAGCCACGACCGCTACAACGCGAGTTGCCGGTGTGGGTAACAGCCGCAGGCGCGGTCGAGACATTTCGCCAGGCGGGCCGCTTGGGTGCAGGCGTACTGACACACCTGCTTGGCCAGAGTGTCGAGGATCTGGGGGCAAAGATCGCGGCGTATCGCGCCGCGTGGCGTGAAGCAGGCCACGAAGGACGCGGCCAAGTCACGCTGATGCTGCACACGTTTGTGGGCGACGAAGAAGCGGCCGTAAAGCGCGAAGTGCGCGCGCCGATGCTCCAGTACCTGGGCAGTTCGCTCGGGTTGATCGAACGGCTGGCGAAGAGTTTGGGCAAAGACCTTGGTGGCTCGCAGTTGAGCGGCGCTGACTACGACGAAGTACTGGAGTATGCGTTCGAACGCTACTACGAGAAGAGCGGGTTGCTGGGCACGGTTGAGAAGTGCGTGGCAATGGTAGGCCGGCTGCGGCGCATCGGCATCGATGAAGTGGCGTGTCTGATCGACTTCGGTCCAAGTGTCGAGTTGGTGCTGGAGAGCTTGCAATATCTGGAAGAAGTGCGGCGGCGAAGCCGGTTGGAAGCGATAGCCGCGCAGAAGCGCGCAGAGCGCAGTATCACGATTGGGGAGCAGTTGCGGCGGCAGGAGGTGACGCACCTGCAATGCACACCGACACTGGCTGGCGCGTTATTAGAAGACATCGAGACGCGCTCGGGTCTTAGCAAGTTGGAGCAGTTGCTATGTGGCGGTGAAGCGCTGCCGGGGAGTCTGGCGGCAGAGCTGAGCCGCACCGTGCGCGGCAATGTGCATAACATGTATGGGCCAACGGAGACGACCATTTGGTCGGCGGTGCATGAAGTTGTTGGAGCTGATGGTGACACACCGATTGTGGCGCTCGGGCGGCCGATTGCGAACACGCAACTCTATCTGCTGGATGAAGCATTGAAGCCCGTGCCTATCGGCGTGCGCGGCGAACTCTACATCGGTGGTGACGGTGTCGCCCGCGGGTACTGGAATCGTGGCGAGCTAACGGCCGAACGTTTTGTGCCCGACCCGTTCAGTCGTCGGGGCGGCGATCGGCTTTATCGCACGGGAGATGAAGGTCGCTATCTGGCTAGTGGCGAGATCGAATACCTCGGCAGAAGTGACCAGCAGGTGAAGCTACGTGGCTACCGCATTGAGTTAGGCGAGATCGAAGCCGCGTTGCGCGAGCACGAGAGCGTGAGCAACGCGGCAGTCGCTATACGCGGCGAGCGCCTGGTGGCGTACGTCATACCAACTGGGGATCTTCGGGATCTCAAAGAAGAGATCTCCGCAGCTCACGCCCCGATCCCATCATCCCCCTCTCGGTCGGCAACGCCAGCGACCGTCTCAGCTAGTGAGCTGCGGGCGCTACTGCAACAAAGACTGCCTGACTACATGGTGCCGAGTCACTACGTCACTCTCACCGCCCTGCCGCAGACACCCAACGGGAAGCTCGACCGCAAAGCATTGCCGGAACCCGATGCTGCAGCAGGACTAGCTGCGACGACGTACGAAGCGCCGCGCACGCCGGTGGAAGAAGTGCTCGCAGCGATCATTGCTGAAGTGCTGCAAGTGCCACGTGTCGGACGGCACGATGACTTCTTTGCGCTCGGCGGTCATTCGCTACTCGCGATGCAGGTGATCTCGCGAATCAGGGAAGCGTTTCAGGTGGAGTTACCGGTGCGTGTGTTGTTCGAGACGCCGACGATCGCAGGTGTGGGCGCTTATCTCGAACAGGCGCGAGGAAGCGGAAAGGCAAAAGCGGAAGGACCACCATTGCGTGTGCTGCCGCGTGATGGCGTGCTGCCCCTCTCATTTGCACAACAACGACTCTGGTTTCTCGATCGCTTCGAAGCCAACCGTCACATCTACAACGTGCCGGTGCGTGTCGAGCTGCGCGGCGCCGTAAGTCGTGAACGACTAGAGCAGAGTCTCAATCTCGTAGCGGCACGACATGAAGTGTTGCGCACCAGCTTCAAAGAAGTAGGTGGTGAACCACAGCAACAGATCAACGAGACGTTGAAGATCGAGTTGCCGCTGACGGATCTGAGCGGCCTTAGCGAGAGTGAGCGCGAGGCGGAAGCGAAGCGCATAGCCGACGAAGATGCACTACAGCCCTTCGATCTCGAACAGGCGCCGCTGTGGCGCGCGCAGTTGCTGCGGCTCAGTGAAGACAATCATCTGCTGTTACTCACTTTGCACCACGTCGTTTGTGACGGCTGGTCGCTGGGCGTGCTGCTGAAGTAAGTAGCGGCCTATTACGAAAAAGGTATTGAAGCTGAGAAAGAATTGGGCTCACTGCCGGTGCAGTACGCCGATTACGCAGCGTGGCAGCGTGAGTGGCTGCAGGGCGCGGTGCTCGAAGAGCAGTTGAGCTATTGGCGCGAACGTTTGCAAGGCGCGCCTACGGCCCTCGAACTCGCCACCGATTATCCACGCCCACCGCTTCATCGCTA
>DASXXL010000207.1:0-5206 GCA_036503085.1 Pyrinomonadaceae bacterium
CGGAGCAGGTGGTGGTTCGAGTCAGTTCTTCAACAGTTTGAAACTCTTCAAAAATATCGACAGCCGCTGGGACATTTCCGGCTTCTCCAAAAAACTCGAGTGAAAACCTATGACTTCACCGGTAAACCAAAACAACGCCCCAGACAACGTCGAAGTGCGAATGCGCACCATGCGGACGCTTTGGCTCGCCCTGCTGATGAGCCTCGTCATGTATTACGTGTTCACCTTGTTTATCGATCGACCACCAAACGCCGGGCCAAACAACACCATCTTTCTCGTGCTCGTCTGCGCTGCGGTAGTGACCGTGCTGATCTCATTCCCCATCAAGAGCGCGCTGGTCAATAAAGCGATCGACCGGCAACAACCGCAGATGGTCCAACAAGCATATATCGTGGGGTGGGCCGTAGTGGAAGTCGGAGGTTTGCTGGGCATCCTCGACTTCTACCTGACCGGCGATCGTTATTACTACGTCATGTTGATAATCGCCGGCTGCGGCCAACTGCTTCACTATCCGAAACGCGAACATGTTGTAAACGCGTCGTTCAAACGAAGCAGACCTTCGGGTATTTGGCAGGAACCGACTTGATCCAGACCGTTATCAACCGCCGGCGATCGCACCAATGACGTAAAACGTTTCCGCGCCCCAGGCGATCGCCTGCGGCAACGGCGTGTCCGCTGGTTCGTGCGTCACGTCTTCACCGCAGGCAAAGAATCTCAGGAACGGCCGCCGCTGCCCGCCAACGTGATCGCGAATCGTTCCGCGCAACATCGGATAGCGCGCTTCGAGTGCGTCGAGGATCGAACGTCGCGTCACTTCGCCGTGGACCTCGAGTTCGACGTCGCCGTTGACGCCCGCCAGCGTGCGCAAGTGTAGCGGCAGCGCAACGCGAATCATGTGAGCGTCTGGACCTCCACTGAAAGCACCGCCGGAAGGTCGCGCACGATCGGCGACCACGTGTCTCCGCCATCCGGCGACATGTAGACCTGCCCGCCGGTCGTGCCGAAGTACACGCCGCACGAGTCGAGTTGATCGATCGCCATCGCATCGCGCAGCACGTTCACGTAACAGTTGCTTTGCGGCAGACCGTTCGTGAGCGCCTCCCATTCGTTGCCGCCGGTGCGACTGCGATAGACGGTCAACTTGCCGTCGAGCGGATAGTGTTCGCCATCGCTCTTGATCGGCACGACGTAAACGGTCTCCGGCTCGTGGGCGTGAACGTCGATCACAAAACCGAAATCGGTCGGCAGGTTGCCGCTGATCTCGGTCCACGAGTCGCCTGCGTTATCACTGCGCAAGACATCCCAGTGCTTCTGCATAAACAGCACGTTTGGATTCGAGGGATGCATCGCTATGCGATGAACGCAGTGGCCCACTTCCGCCGTCGGATTAGGAATGTACTGCGAGTGTAGCCCTTGGTTGATCGGTTTCCAGTTAGCGCCGGCGTCGTCGCTGCGAAACGCACCCGCAGCGGAGATCGCGACGAAAATTCTTTCGCGGTTCTGCGGATCCAACAGGATCGTGTGCAGACACATGCCGCCCGCGCCCGGCTGCCACTGCGATCCGGTACCGTGTCCGCGCAAGCCGGCGAGTTCGTGCCAACTCTGGCCACCGTCAGTCGAACGAAACAACGCCGCATCTTCGACGCCGGCGTAGACCGTGTCGGGATCGTCAAGCGAAGGTTCGAGGTGCCAGACGCGTTTGAACTCCCACGGATGCGGCGTGCCGTCGTAGAACTGATGCGTCGTGAGCGGTTTGCCTGTTTCCTCGGAAGTGTCGTAGACGAATTTATTACTCTCGCCCATCGGCATGCCGTCCTCGTTCACGGTGGGCAGGCCCGCGGGCGTGCCGGGCTGAAACCACGTCTGGCCGCCGTCGTCGGAGCGTTGAATGATCTGTCCGAACCAGCCGCTGGTCTGGGACGCGTAGATACGGTTCGGATCGGCGGGCGAGCCTTTGACGTGATAGAGTTCCCAGCCGGCGAAGTGGGGGCCACTCACGTCCCATTTTTCACGTTTACCATCCGAAGTCAGAATAAATGCACCCTTACGAGTGCCAACGAGTACTCGTACACTGCTCATTTTCGGGTTTCCTCTTTTTGTTTGTTAGCAAATCGCGATTTCCTCAACAGTACGTCGAACGGCGACTCCTGAGATCGACAATTGTGGGAAAAATTATGTTATCAAACTTCGGGGCGAGTATTACCGTACTCTCCTCGATTCGGCTAAGATTCCTGGCAGCGAAGATCTCCGACGGCGAAAGTTATGTATTGTCCTAAATGTGGTCAGCAACAGGTCTCGGATGAGATGAGATTCTGCTCGCGCTGCGGCCTCGCGCTCAGCGGGCTGACGGAGTGGATCGCGGGTGAAGCGCTACTGGTGAAACGTGCGGATGAACCGCAGAGTGTCGCTTTGTCGGAGCGGCGCATAGGCATGCGCCGAGCGGGAAAGTTGATGTTCTTTAGTGGCGTACTCCTTCCGGTGTTTCTCGTGATCAGTCTCATCGTGGACGAAGGTGCACCTTTGATTTTCCCCTTCCTCGTGTTTTTCGTTGCGCTCGCGATGATGCTGTATGCGCGTCTGTTCAGCGACAACACCGCGCCCGTGACCGATGCCTCACTGAAGCGCTCAGCAGCTCAGACTGCGGCGCTACCTTCGAGTTCAACGCGCAGTTCGTTACCGCCAAAGGAGAATATGTCCCTGCCGACTACAGGTCGTCCTCAAGTAAGGACAAACGAGTTGGCCCAACCGCCAAGCGTCACTGAAAACACTACCCGATTCCTGGATAACGAGTAGAGTCAAAGCAAGGCCACAAACTCCTCGACGGTAAGTCCAGTTTGCCGAATGATTGCCCGGAGGGTACCGCGATCTAATTCTTTGTGATTCGGAATGGTGGTTTGTGCGGGAGGAGATTTACGAACGAGGATGATAAGGCTGCATTGGCTCACCGCGATCACGCAGCACCTCTTCATGCAGGGAGATCGCCTCGCGAACATTCGCAAGGGCTTCGTCCCGAGTCTTGCCCTGACTGATGCAGCCCGGAAGACTCGGCACCTCCGCTACAATGAAACCATCTTCACCTGGATATAGCAGAACTCGTCGTGTCATACCTCGGATTGTAACCGCATTCGTTTTTCGGGCCAACAGATCTCGCCAGTTGCGTTACTAGCTAACTCTGCGTGCTCGCCAACGACTTCTCATCACCAGACTGCTCCGCGCTCGCACGGTTCAACGTTTCGATCGACTCCTGGTCCAGGTTGAGTCGCGTTGCTTCGATTAGGTCGTTCAGTTGGGCCAGGCTCGTAGCACTCGCTATCGGAGCGGTGATGCTCGGGCGCGCGATTAGCCACGCCAAGGCAACGCGCACGGGTGTCGATGAATACTTCGCAGCCACTTCATCGAGGGCTTCCAAGATCCCGAGGCCGCGCTCGTTCAAATACTTCTTCACCGAACCAGCGCGCGCACGCTGCGCGAGGTCCGCTTCCGAACGATACTTGCCCGAAAGAAACCCAGCCGCCAGCGAGTAGTACGGAATCACGCCGATGTTCTCGCGCTCACAAAGCGGCTCCAACTCCGCTTCGAAAACACCGCGATCATAAAGGTTGTAGAGCGGCTGAAGACTCTCATAGCGCGGCAGGCCCAGACGCTTACTCACCTGCAACGCTTCCTCGAGTCGCGCCGTGCTGTAATTCGAAGCGCCGATCGCCCTCACCTTCCCCTCCTTGATCAACTGGTCGTACGCCGCGAGCGTTTCTTCGAGCGGCGTATCCGCATCGTCCCGATGCGACTGATAAAGATCGATGTAGTCAGTCTGCAAACGCTGCAGCGACTCCTCCGCCGAACGCAGTATGTGGTCTTTCGAAAGCCCCTTACGGTCTGGCGCCATCTCGACACCAACCTTCGTCGCGATAACAACATCCTGCCGCCGGCCGCTGCGCCGCAACCAGTTCCCAATCATCTCTTCCGACTCGCCGCCCTGATTACCAGGCACCCACTTCGGATAAACATCCGCGGTGTCGACGAGGTTAAATCCGTTCGAGACAAACGCGTCCAACAACTCAAACCCCGTCTTCTCATCAACCGTCCAGCCGAAAACATTGCCGCCAAAAGCTAACGGCGCGACTTCCAAACCCGAATTTCCCAAGCGTCGTTTTTCCATCTCAACTTCTCCTCCACTCAACGACCAGCATCACTTCGAAATCACGCAACGCAGTCACGCATTTCGCACATTTCGAAGTCGATCAAAGGATGTTCACCGCCCGACCTGCCAGCAGCGCGATCACCAACAGCGAGATCAACGCCTGAACCATCATCAGCAGCTTCGCCCAACGCGACAGCACCGGCACGTCTGTCGGCGAGAACGCGGTGCTGGTGTTGAAGGCAAGAAATAGATAGTCGACAAACCTCGGCTCCCAGTTTTGTTCGCCCGCGGCCAACTTGCTCTCAGGACTCATCGTCATCTGCGGAAACAGGAACGCGCCGTCGGTGTGGCCGAGCGTGCGCGCGCGTTCGTGTGGACCACCGCCATCCAAACGCCAGTACCACGACGCGAAGATGAGGAAGTTGGAGATCCACAATGACCCGGCCGAGAACAACAACCGTTGCGGTGCGATCTGGTGTTCCGCCACTTCCATGAGCAGCAACGCGACCGAACCCATCAGCGCAATCGTTACCACGCTGTTCAGAATGTAGCCCAACACCTGATGCACGAAATGATCGCCGCGATAGTGAAAGATGACTATCAACATAAGCAGGACCAGAACGATCGATGCGAGGAGCCAGCGCGGCGCGCCACCGACCAGACTCGGCGGCAATGTCGAGTACAAACCGCCGATGGCGAGCATGGAAATAAACGGCGGCCACAGCGGTTCCTTGAGCCGCTTCACGTGTGGGGTCGAAAGTGTTTGAGCACGCGCCACTGGAGGTCCATTATCCTCCGAAACACCAGAACTCTCACTACCGGACCACGGTGATCTTCGTCACCGGATGAATCTCCCACGCCGTTGCGCGCCAGTTGTCTGCCTGACCAGGCGCAATGTTTTCCGACTCCTCTTCGTGGCCCACGTCGAAGTACAACCAACCCTCGAACTCGCACCAGTGACCCACTAACTGTCGCTGTAGAGTTTCCGCGGACCAATCGATCCCCTGCGAAGTGGCCCAATCCTGGAAACGCGGCGTGATCTCTACTATCACCTGTTCGTTCTTCGCC
>DASXXL010000208.1:0-6198 GCA_036503085.1 Pyrinomonadaceae bacterium
AAGAGTGCACGCACCTTGTCCGACACGAGTTCAAACTCAAAGCCCTGCCGCAGGAGGTGATCGAAAAGCTTCTTTGCTTCCTCTCGTGTCTTTGGCCGGCCACGCAAACGAACCCGCTTTTCGATGGCCGCGTCGATTAGCTGCTCTTCCGGCGTCTCAGCGTAGACCAGTTCGAGCGCTTCCTCTGCGACGCCTTTCGCGACCTTCTTCAGCTTCAGATCACGTTCCAGACGCCGCCGCCCGAGTGGGCGCTGCTTCACACGCAACGACGCATAACTGAAAGCAAACCGCTCGTCGTTGAGATAGCCGTACTCCTTTAGCCGCGCGATCACGGCCTCGACCACGGCATGGTCCGCATTCTTCCCCTGCAGCAATCGTTCGCGCAGTTCGGCCTCCGAGCGCGCTTTGACCGTCAACAATTTGATCGCGCGATTGAATGTGCGCGTGCGTACTTCGTCCGCTGTCATACAAACCGATTCTCACATCGCCAATCTGCGTTTCGCAAACTAAAATGAGCCACAAAGAGGCACAAGGATCACAAGCAGGCAGATGAGGTAGAGCAAGCATCATGGATGGGTTATTAGTTATCGACAAGCCAACAGATCTGACATCTCACGACGTAGTCGCACGCGTGCGTCATATCCTTCACGAGCGACGCATCGGCCACACGGGCACTCTCGATCCGTTTGCCACCGGAGTGCTGGTCCTGTTGCTCGGCAAAGCGACGCGGCTCGCGCAGTTTCTCAGTAGCGAAGACAAGGAGTACGACGCGATCATCCGGTTGGGCTATGCGACCGATACCGGCGATCGCACTGGTACACGAATTGATGGTCCAAACTCCGCGAACCGCGGTAATTTGAACGAACAGCAGATCGAAAAGGCGCTTGCGAGCCTGCGTGGTTGGATAGACCAGGTGCCGCCGATGTATTCGGCCAAAAAACGCGGCGGCAAGAAGCTCTACGAGCTGGCGCGGCGAGGTGAGGAGGTGGACCGTGAGCCGGTCCGTGTTTGCATTCACGAGTTCACTGCTATCAAACCGGACGGTCAACTGTTCAAAGACAATATGGATGGGACCTTCGACTTCCGCGCGCGCGTGGTCTGTTCGTCGGGCACCTACGTGCGCACACTTGCCGAAGACTTTGGAAAGCGTTTGTCCGTCAGCGCACACTTGGCTGAGCTGCGCCGCACGCGTGTGGGCGACTTCCGCGTCGAGAACGCAGTCACGCTTGACGACTTGAAGACGAGCTTCGCTGAAGAGGCGTTGGGCGAGCTGGTGGCCCCGCCGAGTGCGGCGCTCTCGAAACTCCCTTTGGTGCATCTAAGCGAGCAGGATGTGCGTAATGTTAGTCATGGAAGGGAGATCAAGGTTATCGGATCGGAGTGGGCGGATGGTGAGAACGTAAAGATGTGTGACTCCGGCGATCAGTTGATTGCAGTTGGTCGGTACGACGCCGGTGCGCAACGCTTACATCCGCACGTGGTGCTGACGTGAAAATAGCTGGGAGCGCAGGCGTCTCGCCTGCATGCCGCGATTAGGACGCTTTCGTAACTTGCAGGCGAGACGCCTGCGGTCCCAGTGCAAGCGAGTTGCAGGCGAGACACCTGCGCTCCAGGGAATAAGCAGTAACTTGGGGTCTTTACTACTGTGGTATACTGCAGTCCCAAGGAAGTGCTCAGTGATACTTCCAACAAGTGCTTCCCTCCGCTAGTTCCGTTTGACACGATCATTGAGAACTGATGCTTCGAGGACGCAGCTCACGCTTTACGCGCGCGTGAGGCGTATCACGAGGTAATTAACGTTTTCCGGCCGCACTCCCCGATCGCTTGGTGCGGTTGCTTTATCAAGCGTGGCCTCTCCCCACACGCTGTCCAATGCGCGAAAGCCGAAGAGGTTTCAAGGCTATGCAAGAGCAGGATGGCAACAAAGGATTTAATATTAGTGAACGCTTGGAAGATCTGCGCCGCGAGCACGAAGCGCTGCGCTGGGACGGCACCTTCCGCGACTACTTCGAACTGGTAGCCCAAAATCCGCGCATCGCGCAACTCTCGCACGCGCGCATCAACGACATGGTTCACGCCGCCGGCGTCGAGCGGCTGAACGAAGGCACGCAGCACGAAGTTCTTTCCTACAACTTCTTCGCCTCTGAACTCTTCGGTATCGAAGAACCCATCGCCAGAATTGTTGAGTATTTCAAATCGGCCGCGCAGCGTTTGGAAGTGCGCAAACGCATCCTGCTGCTGATGGGACCGGTGGGCGGCGGCAAGTCGACCATCGTCAACATGCTCAAGCGTGGACTGGAAGATTGGGCCAGGACCGAAGAAGGCGCAGTCTATGCGATCAAAGACTGCCCGATGCACGAGGAACCGCTGCACCTGATTCCGCACCAGCTTCGTGGCGAAGTCGAGAAGCATTACGGCATCTACATCGAAGGCGACCTGTGCCCGCAGTGCCGCTATGCCCTCGAACATACCTACGCCGGTCGTCACGAGGACGTGAAAGTTCATCGCGTGGTCTTCTCGGAGAAAGAGCGCGTCGGCATCGGCACGTTCTCGCCAAGCGATCCGAAGTCGCAGGACATCACGGAGCTGACCGGGTCAATCGATCTCTCGACGATTGGCGAAGTCGGCGTTGAATCAGATCCGCGTGCTTATCGTTTCGACGGTGAGCTGAACATCGCGAACCGCGGCTTGATGGAGTTCGTCGAGATGCTGAAGGTCGACGAGAAGTTTCTCTACAGCCTGCTGACGCTCTCGCAGGAACAGAGCATCAAGACCGGCCGCTTCGCGATGATCTACGCCGACGAAGTAATCCTGTCGCACACAAACGAGAACGAGTACATCGCTTTCGCCGGCAATCGCAAATCGGAAGCGCTTCAGGATCGCATCATCCTCGTGCGCGTGCCTTATAACCTGCGCGTCTCGCAGGAAGAGCGAATCTACGACAAGCTGTTGCATCAGTCGGAAGCGCTGCGCAACGTTCACCTCGCGCCTAACACGTTGAAGGTCGCGGCGATGTTTGCCGTGATGACGCGTCTCGAAGAACCGAAACGTCAGAACGTCGACATCGTGAAGAAGATGAAGCTTTACGATGGCGAGGACGTTGAGGGTTACAAGTCGAAGGACGTGCGCGAGCTGAAAGACGAG
Source organism: Pyrinomonadaceae bacterium (assembly GCA_036503085.1). Taxonomy (GTDB): domain Bacteria; phylum Acidobacteriota; class Blastocatellia; order Pyrinomonadales; family Pyrinomonadaceae; genus PSRF01. The sequence continues at coordinate 3,145 of DASXXL010000208.1, forward strand.
ACGGTGCGCGAGGGCATGGACGGCATCTCGCCGCGTTACATCATCAATCGTCTCTCGAGTGCGTTGGTCCGCGACGGCGTCACCTGTATCAATCCGATCGACGCGTTGCGCGCGATCAAGGACGGTTTCGAACAGCACACCGGCATCAGCACCGACCAACGCGAACGCTATTTGAACCACATCTCGCAGGCGCGCAAGGAGTACGACGAGCTGGCGAAGATCGAAGTGCAGCGTGCGTTTGTCTACTCGTTTGAAGAGATGGCGCGCACGATGTGCAACAATTATCTCGACAACGTCGAAGCGTTCTGTAACAAGGAGCGCATCAAGGATCCGATTACTGAAGAAGAGATGGATCCGGACGAGCAGTTGATGCGTTCGATCGAGGAGCAAATCGGTATTTCCGAGAACGCGAAGAACACGTTCCGGCAGGAAATCCTGATTCGCATCTCGTCTTACGCGCGCAAGGGCAAGCCATTTGAATACAACTCGCACGAGCGTTTGAAGGAAGCGATCGAGAAGAAGATCTTCGCGGACTTGAAAGACGTGGTGAAGATCACGACGTCTGCGAAGACGCCCGACCCGGATCAGCTGCGGCGTATCAACGAGGTCGTCGATCGGCTCGTGAAAGAGCACGGGTATTGTCCGGTTTGTGCGAATGAGTTACTGACGTACGTCGGTACGCTGTTGTCTCGCTGAACACGCGAGCTAATCTGGCAAGTGAGACGCCCGCGCTCCTCTCGGACGCGGGCGTTATGATAAGTGGAGATGAAGAAACGATATTGGATCGCCGGCACGGCAACGGCTGCCGCCACAGTCGCAGTCGCCGCCAAGTTGCTGGCCCGGCCGCGCGATGCCGATTGGCACAAGTATCGCGACGCCGTCTTTCATTCGGAGCACTCGCGCTTCATCGACATCGACGGCGTTCGCGTTCATTACCAGGAAGCCGGCCAGAAATCGAATCCGGCGCTCGTGCTGATTCACGGTTTTGCTTCGTCGACACTCGTTTGGAGCAAAGTGTTTCTCGATCTCGCCGCGGCGGGCTTTCACGTAATCGCGGTCGATCTTTTGGGTTTTGGTTATTCGGGGAAGCCGCGCAACGGCGAATACACGATCGCCGGACAAGCGAGCTTCTTGATGACCTTACTTGAACGTCTCGGCATCAGGCGCGCGACGCTCGTCGGTAGTTCGTATGGCGGCGCAGTCGCCACGACCTGCGCGTTGGACCATCCGCAGCGCGTCGAGAAGTTGGTATTGGTTGGCGCGGTCAACAACAACGAGCCGCTGCGCTTCAACCTGATGCGTCTGTTTGGTTCGCCGGTGCTAGGGGACGTGGTGTCGCCGCTGTTGATTGGTTCGCGACGTTTGCTGCGGCGGCGGATGAAGCGAGTTTACGATCGACACGCGTGGGTGCTGGATGAACGGCGCGTCGATGCGCGGCATTTTCCGTTGCGTGCTTCGAGCACGCAGCGCGCGATCATTCGCACGGTGCGTGGTTGGGACGCAGAACGAATATCCAGAGACGCGCATCTGATTCAACAACCGACACTGCTGCTCTGGGGTGAAAACGACATCGAGATCCCGCTCGCGGACGGCGAGCGATTGCACGAGCGGATCTCAGGATCGCGGCTGGTGGTCTTTCTCGAATGCGGGCACTTGCCGCACGAGGAATATCCGGAGGCGTTCACGAACGTAGTAGTGGACTTTTGCAAGAAGAGGCAATCCACAGATTACGCAGAATCTGCGTAATCGGCGGATGGTTTTTGTTATGTCAATTCAACGCAACGACTGGTCACTGCAACGCAAGGGCATCATCGATCAGGAGCGCCACAAGGATCGCGTCAAGGAAGCGATTCGCAAAAACCTCGGCTCGATCGTTTCGAATGAAGCAATCATCCTCTCCGACGGCAAGCGTACGGTTAAAGTGCCGATCAAAGCGCTCGACGAATACAAGTTTCGCTTCAACTATCAAAAAGCCAAACACGTGGGCCAGGGCGACGGCAAGACGCGCGTCGGCGACGTGATTGGTCGTGAAAGCAGGCCGGGTGGCGGCGGCACCGGCGCAGGACCAGCCGGTCAGGGCGAGGGCGCCGATTACTACGAAGCGGAAGTAAACATCGACGAGATCGCCGCGCTCATCTTCGAAGATCTTCAGCTTCCGTACCTCGAAGAGAAAGCAAAGAAAGCGGTGCAGTCGCGCAAGACGCAGTTCAACGAGATTCGCCGCACCGGTGTGATTGCGAATCTCGACAAGCGACGCATGATCCTCGAGAACATTCGCCGCAACGCGCGCGAAGGCAGGGCGCGTTTCGGCGACATCAAGAAAGAAGATCTGCGGTTCAAGACGTGGGAAGAAGTGATGCGCTACGAGTCGAACGCCGTAGTCATCGCGATGATCGACGTGTCGGGTTCGATGGGCGAATTCAAGAAATACATCGCGCGCAGTTTTTACTTCTGGATGGTGCGTTTTCTGCGCACGAAGTACGACAACGTCGAGATCGTTTTCATCTCGCACCACACTGAAGCGCGCGAAGTAACTGAAGAACAGTTCTTCACGCAGGGCGAGTCGGGAGGCACGGTTGTGTCATCCGCGTATCAACTCGCGCTCGATATCATCAGGCAGCGCTATCGCCCGTCTGATTGGAACATTTATCCGTTTCACTTTTCTGACGGCGACAATTACTACTCCGACAACGAAGAGGCGGTGAAACTCGCGGATGAGTTGATCGCGACCTGTAATTTGTTTGGCTACGGTGAGATTGGCGAAGAAGGTTCGTCGAGCTACAGGCGCTCGTCGGGCGCGTTGCTTTCAATCTTTAGTGACCGGCTACAAAACAAGGACCGCTTTGTCGGCGTGCGCATCGACGACAAGGAAGACGTTTATCCGGCGCTGAAGCAGTTTTTTGGCAGACGAGGCGTGGAAACGCCAGCTTAGGTATTGGCCACAGATAAACACAGATGACACAGAAGGTGAAAAACGGGTTTCGTGTTCATCTGTGAAATCCGTGGCAGACTTGTATGGAAGATCGCGAGATAAAAGACCTGGAAGCGGCGGTC
>DASXXL010000209.1:0-3824 GCA_036503085.1 Pyrinomonadaceae bacterium
ACGTTTTCCGGTTGGGTCATTTACGTCATCGCTTTTCTGCTTTTGTTTCTGGTTGGTTGGACGCTCGATCGCTTCTTCAAGCCGAAGACAGTAGTGGTTAAGCCGGACGATCGTGTAACACAAAGTTCGCGTGAGCACGCGACAGTAGGAGCGACGTCAACGACGACGGTGGCGCCGGCGGAAGGAACAGAATGAACAAGTCGTCTTCAGTGCGGTTTGCAGTTTTGCTGGCGGCGATCGTCGTGACCGGCATCCTCGTGAACACGTGGGCGTATCTCGGCGAAGCGCACGTAGACCGCCAGCCGCTGAAAAACTTTCCCGAGCAATTGGGACAGTGGCGTAAAAGCAGGCCTGATCAAGTTCTTGACGAGCCGACGATGAAGGTCCTGCGCGCGAGTGATTACCTGCTGCGCGACTTCAGCCGGCCGGATGGAACGACAGGCAATTTTTACGTCGGTTATTACGCGAGCCAGCGCGACGGCGCGTCGTATCACAGTCCTTTGAACTGCTTGCCCGGCTCGGGCTGGACACTGACGAGTCCCGATAAGGTGGTGATCCCGCTGCCCAACGGCGAGAGCTTCAGCGCTAATAAGTACGTCTTACAAAACGGCGAGTACAAGAGCCTGATGATCTACTGGTACCAGGGTCGCGGGCGGAGCGTAGCGAGCGAATACTGGGGGAAGATTTACACGGTTATTGACAGCGTTCGCCTGCGCCGCTCGGACGGCGCGCTGGTGCGCGTGACGGTGCCGCTGGGTAATTCTGAAGCAGCGGCGCTGGAGTCGGCGAAAGACCTCGCGGCGAAGGCCGAAGCGGCCTTGCCGGAGTTTGTTCCGAATTAATTGGAAAACGGGTTGGAATTGAAAATTTAGTAATTGTGTAGTGAGTAATGCGCTTCGGCCTTGCCCGCCGAGTCGCGAAGTAGAGTAAGAGGGAAAATATGAAAAACGAGTGCTGCGGTTTCCGCATTTATCCATCTGTCCTTTGTGTCCTCCTGCTGGCAGTCCTTGCCTTGAGCGGCTGCACGAACGCAGAGAAAGCCAAGTCCGAACACGTCAGACGCGGCGACGCTTACCTGAAAGACCAGAAATATAACGAAGCCTCGCTCGAGTATCGCGGCGCCCTCCAGATCGACGGCAATATGGCCGCCGCGCATTGGGGACTCGCTCAGGCTTTCGAAGGACTGCAGCGTTTTCCGGAAATGGTCGACGAGCTGCGGCGCACGGTAGACCTCGATAAAAACAATCTCGACGCCCGCATCAAGCTCGGCAATTACTACCTCGCCTTCAGCAAGGGACAGGCACAACTCATCGACGAAGCGGAACGGCTCGCCAAGGAAATCATCGAACGCGATCCAAACAACATCGAAGGCCACATTTTGATGGGTAGTATTTTGTTTACCCGCAACGATCGTGACAAAGCTTTCGCCGAACTGAATCACGCCGTCGAACTGAACCCGAACCGTGTCGAGTCTTATCTCAGTCTCGCGAAGTTCTACATCGTCACCGGCGAACGCAATAAAGCCGAAGATCTCTACAAGAAAGCGATCTCGATCGACGGCAACTCCGCGCTGGCCCACTCCGAGTACGGCAAGTTTCTGACGCAGGGCAATCGTCTGCCGGAAGCCGAAGCGGAGTTGACGAAAGCCGTCGAGGTTGGTCCAAAGGATCGCAACGCGCGTTTCACGCTCGCGAGTTTCTATCTCGTCAACAAACAGTTCGACAAAGCGGAAAGCAACTTCAAGCAGTTATCAGCACTGGACGGCGACAAGCCGGAAGACCAGGCCCTGTTGGCCGAGTTCTACGTCTTCACTAATCGTAAGGACGAGGCGGTGAAGATTTATAAAGACATTCTCGCGAAGGCCCCTGATTACATGGAGGGCCGCTATCGGCTCGGCGAGATCCTGTTGCGGAATGGCGACGTCCAAGGCGCGACCGCGCAAATGGACGAGGCGCTGAAAAAGGACCAGCACGATCGCCAGGCGTTACTGCTGCGCGCCCGCATCCGCATGAAAGACAACCAACCGGACGGACTCAAGGCGGCGATCGAAGATCTCAATGAAGTGTTGCGCCAGGATCCGACCTCGCGTGCTGGCTTGTACTACATGGCCCAGGCACAGTGGAATCTCGGCGATCTCGATAAAGCACGCTCGTTCGCTGGTGAGCTGGAAAGAAATTATCCCGACTTCATTCCGGCGAAGGCGATGACTTTGCAGGTCACGATGTCGAGCGGAAACTCAAAATCGACGATTGCGCAAGCCACAGACTTACTCGCTCGCTTGCAAAAGGCGACGCCGGATCGCGACGTCTCAGCGGCGCAACTCGCCGAGCTGGCGGAGAAGAGTTATCTCGCTCGCGGCGCGGCGCAAATCCAGGAGAAAAATTTCGCGGCCGCGCGTCAGGACTTCGAAACCGCCCGCCAGATGGCGCCAGGCGATCCAAGCGTCTACAACAATCTCGCTTTCACCGCGATCGCGGAGAACAAGCAGCAGGATGCGATAGCGGCGTTTGAGAACGCGCTTAGCGTTGACGCGACTAATTTCGTCGCACTCGACGGATTGACCCGTCAGTATGCAAGTCTCAAGGACTTCGACAAGGCGCATAGCCGCGTCGATCAGGCGTTGAGCCAGTATCCGAATGTTGCCTGGCTGCATTTCTTGAAGGGTCAGGTTTACGGGTTCCAAAGCAACGCGCAGGCCGCCGAAGCCGAGTACCGCCGCGCGCTCGAGATCGATCCGAATTACTTGCGCGCGTATTCGGCGCTCGCCGCAATCTTCATCAGCACCAAGCAGGAAGATCGCGCGATTGCCGAGTACAGGAAGATTCTCGCCATCAGGCCCGACAATCCGTCGGTCTACACGTTGATCGGCATGCTTGAAGACGCGCGACAAAACTACGACGCCGCCGAGCAGAATTATCGCAAAGCGTTGGAGCTCGATCAGAATGCCTCCATCGCAGGAAACAATCTGGCGTGGATGTGGGCCGCAGTCGGCAAAGGCAATCCCGATGAAGCCGTGCGGCTGGCGCAGTCAGTGGTCCAGAGAAATCCGGATGTGGCCGGCTACGCCGACACGCTCGGTTGGGTTTACTACAAGAAGAACCTGTTTTCGGCAGCCGTCGACCAGTTACAAAAAGCAGTCAATCTCGACGAAGCGGCGGCGCGCGCGATGAACGGCGTGCCGAGCGCAACTTATCGCTACCATCTCGGCATGGCTTTGAAAGGAAAAGGCGATAAGGATGGTTCACGCCGTGAGCTGGAAGCGGCGTTGCGGCTCGCCGAGAAGAAACCTTTCGCTGATGCAGAGGAAGCAAAGAAAGCCCTCGCGACGTTGTGAATCCCTGGTTTAAGACGAGTTGGTTTTTAGCAGAAGAGGAGTAGAAACATGAGCGTTCAATTTCGGCAACGAACCCCCGGTGAATACCTGAAGATCCTCAAGCGACGCAAGTGGCTGATCATTCTCCCGGTCATCGCCGTCGCCTCAGCCGTAGCCTGGGTCGTGATGCGGCTGCCGGACGTTTACGAGTCGAGCACGCTCATCGTCGTCAAACCTGCTACGCTTCCCGACAGCGTCATTCCCACGGTCAACGAGGACGCTTTGACGCGCCAACTCGCGAGCATCGCGCAAGTCGTCACCAGCCGCAGCTCGCTCGAACCCCTCGTCAAGAAATACGATCTCTACGGCAAGGAGCGGCAGCGCGGCGAAGCGATGGAATCGATCATCGCGACGATGCGCCATGACATCGACGTCCAGGTGAACACGAGCCGTCGCGACATTACCGACGGGTTCGATATCAAATTCCGCTATCGCGATCCGAAACTCACGC
>DASXXL010000210.1:0-3474 GCA_036503085.1 Pyrinomonadaceae bacterium
AACGTAGCAACTAAACCCGTGTCGTACGAGCGCGCCAGAAACAACGTATCAGAGCCGACCGAAAGTGTTTGCACTTCCGGAATCAGCGACGCGAGCGCGCGCAGCTTTTTCACGTGTTCCTCGCGCGCAGACTGTTCGACGTCAGCACGGTACTTCCAGATCACAATATGTGTCAGCATGTTTGTTTGTCAGCCTTCGCCACGCACTGCTTTGAGTTCTTTGATTAGATCGCCGATGGCGTCGCCGGCAAAGAGCACTTTGTCAGCGCGCCAGACGACGCGTGGTGGTTTCAGTTGCTCCGGCGAGCCTTTGACGATCACGAACAGCTCGCCGTACGGGTAGACCGCGCCGAGGATCCGCCTAAACTCGACGACGTTGAAGTAGATGATGTAATCGGCGTCGGCGAGACCTTCGGCGGCAGTCAGGCTTTTGTATTTATTGACGTAGCTGTTCAGCCTTTGTGCGAGTTGGTTGTAAACCCAGCGGTTGCGACCTTTGGGTTGCGGGTCGGCTTTGAGGACGTCTTCCATGATAGCGCGTTCGCGATCGTTGACGTCGAGCACGCGCGAACGAAACACGACCAACAGGGCGCGGTGCTTGTCGCGGAGCTCGTTGAGCATGTTGCCCGCGTGCGCCGACCGCAGCGCTGCGCTGCGCTCCTGTTGGGCCAAGGCGTTGAGACACGATGCGAGTATGAGTACTGCGAGGAAACCGAACTGTGTTTTTTTGTGATGGACCACCATCAGTTGTTTTTGGTCGCACTCTTCGGTGGATGTGGCAGTGCTGACCCTTCGTCGAGATCTGTTTGAGCGAGGTCAAGGAACGCTGCGCCTTGCTGCGTTAGTGAGACGTAATCAGTGCCGTCGGTCGTGTGGCGCACCAGGAGGCGTTGCGACTTCTCAAGGTCTTCGAGTGCTCTGACGATATCGGCGTTGGCAAACTCGGCGGTGCTGTCGAACAGTTCCTGCGCCGGGATGCGGGAATGGCCCGCGCGTTGGAAGAAACCCAGCACGTATTGCTCAATCTGCTCGAGTCTTCGTCTGTCCATGTGCTTCCTCGCTGTAGTAAACTGACTATACCTCACCGCCCCGCCAAAGGAGAAACAAGTCGTGAAGAAGTTTGTGGTGGTGTGTGTTGTGCTTGGTGCGGTGTTGTCGGAGGTGTCCTCGTCGCCAGCGGTGTCTTCATTGCCAGCGGCGTCTTCGTTGCGGGTGGTGTGTTCGTTACCAGCGGTGTCTTCGTTGCCGGCGCGCGGTGAAGGCACGGTTCGTGCGCAGCGTGCGGTTTCGAAAGAGTCGCCGTTTGTGTTGGCCGAACGTTTCGGCGAAGCAAACGCAAACGAGCGCACGTTTTTTCTGTTCTCGACTTCAGTGGCGAAGTACATCCTGCGGCACGATGGAACCGGTGAAGCGACCTCACGCGCGGGCTTGCGGCGGTCTTTTTATCTGAAGGTCGGCGCCAGAGAACGTATCGAGCGCGTCTACTCGCTCGAGTACGAAGGCGATTTGTTATTGCTGTATCAAGCAGGTGAAACGGGCTACGTCGCGCGCATGAACCAGCGGTCGCGAAAGGTGAGGATCGTGACGATCGCTCCAAACTTCTCCCCGCCCGTTATCACAGACCATCGCCTCTTCTTCCCCGACGGCGTGGTCGTGTCGCTCTAACGCGCCGACGGCGCGACAATAAAGTAGCCGCTGAGCCACAGCGAATGACACGGAGCGCCGAAGGCGCGGCCAGAAGGCAGCCCTTAGCCCTGGATCAGTTAAGCGAAACGGGTGAGGCCGGAACGGGCGACAGACACGCGGCGACGCGCCGGTTCTGTCGGCCCTCCCGGCCTCGGTTTGTTGTTGATGGGATCCAGGGGCGGCGTGCTCGCTGCGCTCGCGCTTGCCCCTGGCTACCTTCTGGCCGCGCCTTCGGCGCTGAAGATCGAACCGCCGCGCTGAAGATCGAACCGCCGCGCTGAAGATCAAACCGCGCGTGCACGGGCCGGTAAAAATCCTAGTTCCAGTTGTACTTCTGGTAAACGGGATCGGCGTCGAGCTCGTACTTCTTCAAAAACTCCCACGCCGTTTGATTAGACTTCGACGCCGAGTCGTAATACCAATGATCGTGGTTCGGTATCTCGATCAAGTCGACCGGGATGCCCGCTGCTTTCAACGCATCGCGCGTCGCGCGCACCGGCTTCAACGGAAAGAACTGGTCGCTGTCGCCCACCTGAATCGAGATCGGAATCTTCCGCTTCGCCAGATCGGTCATCGACATTTCGTCCTCAGTCAACGCACCCGCGTGAATCGCCGTCGCCGCAAAATACTGCGACTCCATCAACGACATGTGCAGCGCGAAGCACGCGCCCGCCGAGTGGCCAAACAAGTAAACGCGCCGCGGATTGATCGGATACTTCGTCTTGAGCTCTTCGACGAGATCGCGCAGGTAGTCAGGCCCATCGACAGGCGACGCCCAGCCGCGAGTGTTAGTTGAATCAGGCCCGGCGATGATGATTCCTTCCTTCTTCGCGTAGTCTTTCCATTTCTCGACGAGCGAAGTGCCGGTGCGGCCGGAGCCATGCAGCATCACGATCAACGGCGCCTGCGTCCCGGGCTTGAGCGTGGAGGGAACGTAGAGATAGTAAGCGCGCGTTTTTCCGTTCGAGGTGATGAGTTCTTTGGTGATGTCGTCCTTGACCACGGACGACACCGACAGAACGACTGTTACCAATACGAGCGCGACTAAGAGGTGAAGTTTCATTGTCTCAGCTCCTTTGTGCCTTTTGTGGCTCAAGGTTTCGTAACGAGTGGGAGTTCAACAAAGCTGGCCTGCCCGGCAGCGTTGTAAATCCTTTGCGTGGCCTTTTGATAATCCTCGGGCTTGGCCCAGAAAATGTTCGGCACAAACTTCTGCGGGTTGCGATCGTAGAGCGGAAACCAGCTCGACTGAATCTGGACCATGATGCGATGCCCCGGCAGAAACACGTGGTTCGCCGTCGGCAAGCCAAAGCGATAAAGCAGCGGCGTGTTGGCCGCGATCGGTTTCGCAAACTCCAGGCTCTCACGATAACGACCGCGAAACACGTCCGCCGAAATCATTAACTGATAACCACCCATGTTCGGTTGCCCGGCAACCTGATCCGGATACAAGTCGATCAACTTCACGACCCAATCCGAATCCGTGCCGCTGGTCGAAGCGATCAGGTTCGCGATCGGCTCGCCGCTGATCTTCACCGGCTCGGTCAGCACGTCGGAAGTAAACACGAGCACGTCAGGACGTCCGGACATCTCGCGTTGATCGTCCGCGAGCCAGCGCGACCAACTCGCGTTGTCGATCGGCCGCGCGCGAAACGGCACCGGCTTCGCCGGATCGGAAATGTATTCTTCATAACCGGGCGCTTTGGAATTCTGCGTGAAGCTCGCTTTCAAACCGGCGGTCAGATACAGCGGCGTCGGTTTAACCGTGCAACCTTTCTCGCACCCCATC
>DASXXL010000211.1:0-2960 GCA_036503085.1 Pyrinomonadaceae bacterium
GATCCTCAGCGGTGAGGTTGTACGTCTCCTGCATCCAGGCGATGCAGTTCAGCACGCCACGATGCGGCAGCATCGCCCCTTTTGGTTGGCCGGTCGAGCCCGACGTGTAAATCACGTAAGCGAGGTTCTCGGGACTTAAACTGAGTCCTAAATTCTCTCTGCTCTGTTGTGCGATTGCTGCGGCGTCGGTGTCGATACACACAACATTCGCCGCGCAGCCTGACAACGATTGGACCAATCGCGAGTCAGTCAACAACACCGTCGCGCCGCAATCGTCGAGCATAAAACGCAGCCGCTCGCTGGGATAGTCGGGGTCGAGCGGAACATACGCGCCGCCCGCCTTCAGAATCGCCAGCAACCCCACCACCATCTCGACCGAACGCTCCAACAGGATCGCCACTTTCGCATCCGGTCTCACGCCAAGCCGCCGGAGATGATGGGCCACCTGATTAGCACGATCATTCAGCTCGCGATATTTAAAGGACTCGTCATCAGTCACCACCGCGACGGCCTCGGGCGTTCGGGCGACCTGCGCTTCAAACAACTCGTGCAAGCAGCCGGTCGCGTAATCGCGTGCAGTGTCGTTCCAATCTTCAAGCAAACGGCGTCGCTCGCCGTCGGCCAACAGCATTCGAGCATCGTGACGTTCGGCCGGAGTCTCAGCGATGCGTCGCAGGACCTCGATTAAGTAATCCGTGATTGATTCCACCTGCGTGAGTGAGAACTCAAACGCGTCATACTGCAGCATCAGATTGATCTGGGTGGAGAAGAGGTTCAAACCGAAAGCCGCAGTCAGAGGGAAGTGCGCTTCCTCGACGACTCTCTTCTTCGCGTCTGGCAAAACATCGAGCTCACCCGAACGCAGCAAGCCCTCGAGCACGTGAAAGTGAACGTAGTTAAACTGCGCTTCGAACAGCGGCTGCCCACCCATTTCGTTTTTCAACGCCAGCAACGGATAACGGCGGTGTGGCAACAGCTCCCACTCCGCTTCGAACGTTGCGCGCACGAGATCGGCCCACGAGCCTTCGGGTATTTGCAGCCGGAACGGAACAGTGTTCAGAAACAGCCCGCGCACCTGCTCGCCATCAAGCACTTCGGGCCGGCCGTTGGTCACGAAACCACTGACGACATCGCTCGTGCCGCTCAAGACACTCAACACTTTCAAGTGCGCGGCCAGCAGCAAACTCTTGAGCGGTACCTTCAGAGAACGCGCCGTTGCATGCAACGCTTCCGATACTTTCTCCGGCACGAGCAGATACTGCTGCCGGATGCGTTGCGTGCCGCCATCGCGATAACGCGCGGGCAAACGCGGCAGGCGCGCCGGCTGTAGACCACGCAATCGTTCCTGCCAAAACATTCGCGGTTCTTCCGCTGCGAGCGTCTGTCGCTCCAACAACACAAAATCTCGGAACGTTACTGTTGGCGAAGATGCGGGAACCACTGCTTGTCCATTCAACAGCGCGAAGTAGGTGGTGAAGATTTCCGAGAGCGTCGAGTTCAAACTCCAGCCATCGAGAATCGCGTGATTCTCAGTCAGCGTGAACTGAAAACTCTCGTCGGTGCGACGGTGAATGTGAAAACGCAAAAGTGGCGCATGTGATAGATCGAAACCGCTCGCTCGTTCCGCCGCTACGAACTGATCGAGAACGTCGCCTTGCGCTTCGTCTGAGAGCGAACGAATATCTGTCACGCCGACGTCGAGCCTTGCTGACTCATGGACCAGTTGCAGCGGTTCGCTATACGACGTGAGCTCGAACGACGTGCGCAGAATCGGATGGCGCGCGACCGCGTGCGCCACAGCTTCAGTGAAGCGCTCGTAATCAAACGGCGCGCGCAAGTGCCAACTGTTGACGTTGTGATAGACGGAAGTGTCGGGCGATAGCGCCATGTGGAAAAGCATGCCGCCCTGCAGCATCGTGACCGGATAAGCATCGACCACATCAGGCGGCAACTTCGCCCGGTCACTCTCGGAGACTAAGTCGAATGGCTCGGTCTTCGAGAACGGAACCGCGCTCGTCTCGCTCTCTTTGATCTCACGCGCTAACGCCGCGATTGTTTGGTGGCGGAAGAGTTGTTGGATCGAAAACTCCAATCCTCTTTCCTTTGCTTCGGCCAACACACGCACGCTGCGAATCGAATCGCCGCCGAGCGCAAAGAAATTGTCTTCGACGCCCACGCGGTCCAAACCCAGGACGTCGGCCCAGATCGTTGCCAGTAGATCTTCGGTGAGTGTGCGCGGCGCGACGTACGACTCGTCCAACGTTGGCCGCGCCGTGCCCGGACGCGGCAACGCACGCCGATCGAGTTTGCCGTTCTCCGTCAAAGGCAACTGGTCCAACACGACGAACGTGCTCGGGATCATGTACTCGGGCAAGCGTTCTTTCAGGAAAGCGCGCAGTTGAGTTACGGAGGCCGCTTCCTTGAGCGTGATGTACGCAACGAGCCGGTTCTCACCGCCGGCATCGCTGAGCGTTTCCACAAAGATGTCGCGCACTGCCGCATGTTGCGATAACGCCGACTCGATCTCGCCGAGCTCGATGCGGAAACCGCGTATCTTCACCTGCTGATCGCTGCGGCCGAGATACTCAAACTCACCGTTCACGAGGTAGCGCGCGAGATCGCCGGTTTTATAAAGCCGCGCTCCCGGCGTGTTAGAAAACGGGTCTGGAACGAAGCGCTCAGCAGTGAGCTCGGGACGTTGCAGATAACCTCGCGCGAGTCCATCACCACCGACGTACATTTCGCCTGCAATGCCGATCGGAACGGGCTCGAGCACCGGGTCGAGTGCGTACACCTGAAGATCGGACAACGGCTCGCCGATCAAACTGCCGGCCGCTTGTTCCACATCTTCACGCATGATCCGGCGGTAAGTAACATGCACGGTGGTCTCCGTGATGCCGTACATGTTGATGAGTTGTGGCTGCTCTTCGCCATGTCTTTCGATCCACGGCTTGAGACTC
>DASXXL010000212.1:0-3133 GCA_036503085.1 Pyrinomonadaceae bacterium
CAGGAGCCGCCGGCTGAGCGCACGCCGCTGAACGTAGCCGACTATGCGCGCGTGCCTTTGCTGAATCCGGATCAGAAGGTGAAAGACTGGCGCGAAACTCTGCCCGCGCTGGAAAACAATTACGACAGCCGCATGATTCCGCTGGGCAAGTTGGATCCAGGCGTATACCTGATCGAAGGCGTCAACGGCGGTATGCGCGCTTATTCCCTCGCGATCGTCACCAATCTCACGATGATCGAAAAGACGAATCGTCACGGTCAGGTCATGGTCTACATCGTGGACCGCAAGACGGGTGCGCCGCACGAAGGCGTGTCGGTCGAAGTCACGAATGCGAAAAATACACTCGCGACCGGCCAGACGGACAAATCCGGAATCTTCAAAACCGATGTAAAGCTGCCCGACAAACCCGCGACCCCACCGGAAGACGCCAACCCCGAAGAAGCGCAGCGCAATCCGTTTCTGATCATGGCTCGCGAACGCGATAACTTCGTCATCTCCGACGTCGATTCGTTTTACTTCGGCGGCTACAGCGGCGCAGACGACGTGCTCACCGGCGAGGACGTGACCAGTTATATCTACACCGATCGTCCGATCTATCGACCGGCGCAATCCGTCTTCTTCAAAGGCATTCTGCGCCAATGGACCGCGAATGGTTACAAACTGCTCGACAGCAAAACCGTCAAGGTAACGATCGAAGATCCAAACAACGGCAAGGTTTTCGAAAAGGAGCTGCCGCTTTCGGACCGCGGCACTTTCAGCGGCCAGTTAGACGTCGGTGACGAAGCGGCGCTCGGCAGCTACACCATCACCGCGTCGATCGGCGAAGTCAGCGCGAGCGGTTATTTCGAGGTCCAGGAATACAAGAAACCTGAGTTCAAAGTCGGCGTCAAAGCGCCGAAACAATTTGTCGCCGTCGGCGAGAAAGTCCGTTTTACGATCAATGCGAACTACTTTTTCGGCGCGCCGGTCACGAATGCAGACGTGCATTACTACATTTACCGACAACGTTATTACCACTGGTGGTGGAATAACGACGATTCGGATGAGTTCGACGACGCGGCTGGTCCAAGTAATGAAGGCGACGACGATGAGGACTCCGGCTACTACGGCACGGATCTGGTAACCGAAGGCGACGATGCGCTTAATGCGAATGGCCAGGCGTTTGTTGAATTCGAAGTGCCGGCGCCCGATGAGAAAGAAGAATGGGACTATTCATATCGGTTGGAAGCTGAGGTCACTGACGCTTCGCGCCGATCGATGCAAAGCGCCGCTTCGTTCATTGGCACGCGTGGGCAGTCTATCGCCGACGCGTATCCCGAACGGTATCTTTATTACCAGGGTGACCCTGCTCGCATTCGCGTGAAGACAGCGGATTACGCGGGTAAACCCGTCTCCGAAAAAGTCACGCTGAAGTTCATCGAAGAAACGTGGGAACGGCAAAGCAAGTGGGAAGAAAACAACGGCTACAAGTATGAAGTCGTTGATTACATTCTTCACGAACGCGAGTTAGCGACCGGCGAAGTCAACACCGACAATGAGGGCAACGCCACTTACGATTACACAGTTCCCTCGCCCGGCAGCATCTACGTCAAAACCATCGTCACGGAAAACGGAAAAGAGATCGTGAATCGCGGCGGCTCGTTTTGGGCGCCCGACAAGAAGGGCCAGTGGTCGGATTTTTCCTACGAGAACTACGACGCGAAATCGATCAAGCTGGTGCCGGACAAGAAATCATACGAGCCGGGCCAAACCGCGCACGTGCTCGCGATGCTGCCGACGGACGGGGCGCACTTGCTGGTGACGACTGAATTGTCGGAAGTTCTCAGCGCTCGCCAGATTGATGCCACGGGCCGCAGCATCGTTATCGATGTTCCGATCGAAAAGAAGTACGCGCCCAACGTTTACCTCGACGTGTCGTTTGTGAAGAACAACGATATGTACAACCAGAGCCAGGTTCTTGGCGTACCGGCGCGCGACAAGATGCTGAAGCTCGATATCGTGCCGAACAAGAGCGAGTTCAAGCCGCGCGATGTTGCGTCTTACACGATCGTGGCCCGCAACGACGACGGCTCACCGGCCGCGAATACAGAAGTGAGCCTCGGGATTGTCGACGAAGCGATTTACAGCATCACTCCGGAAACAGCTGGCAACATCAAGCGCGAGTTCTACGGTCGTCGCTACGACGAAGTACAGACGAGTCTGGCGATTCAATACACGTTCACGGGTTACGGTGGCGAAAAGCCAGCGGCGTTGGCAAAGAACAAGTCTGCTTACCAGCTTGCCGATTTCAAGAACGACAGCTCCTACGCGGAGCCGACGATTCGTAAAGAATTCAAAGACACCGCGTTCTGGCAACCCGACGTGGTAACAGGTGGTGATGGCAAAGCCACCGTGAGCTTCAAACTTCCCGACAATCTCACGACGTGGCGCGCAACGGCGCGTGGAGTTACTGCAGATACGCGCGTAGGCTCAACCGTGCAGAAAACGATCGCGCGCAAAGATGTGATCATGCGTTTGGAGATGCCGCGCTTCTTGACGGAAGGCGACACGGTCACGATCTCAGGCGTCGTGCACAACTTCCTCAAGAGCGACAAGTCCACCAAAATTTCTTTGGAACTGAACGGCGCGCAATTGCTCGATGCGCCTGATTCAACTGTGACGATTCGTCCGAACGGCGAGCATCGCGTTGACTGGCGCGTGCAGGCGAACACGACCGGAAAGCTGACGCTGCTCGCGAAAGCGCTGACAGACACGGAATCCGACGCCGTCGAGATGACGATGGACATCGTGCCGCATGGTCTGAAACGAATGACCGGCAACACGACTACACTCACGCAAAACGACGCGGAGCAAACTTTCAATCTCGACGTGCCTGGACGTGCGGATACACAGGCTCGCGCGTTGCGGATCGAAGCGTCGCCGTCCATTGCCGGCGCTCTGTTCGGCGCGCTTGATTACCTGACGAGTTATCCCTACGGCTGCACCGAGCAAACGATGTCGAGCTTCCTGCCGAATCTCGTCGTCGCCCAAACACTGAAGGACGTTCCGACCGCGAAGATTCGCGTTTCGAACGATCTCGATAACAAAGTTCGCAGCGGTTTGGACCGGCTATATGCGTATCAGCATGGCGATG
>DASXXL010000213.1:0-4448 GCA_036503085.1 Pyrinomonadaceae bacterium
TTTCTTGTTCAGTAAGAATCGCTTTGCTCTCATTACTCTCAGTCTCCTCTTCCTTTTTGCTTTCACCGCCCAGGCCCAGACGAAGTTGCTACGCTTCCCCGACATCCAGGGAGATCGCGTGGTCTTCACTTACGCGGGCGATCTCTGGACCGCGCCCGCGACCGGCGGCACTGCCACGCGTTTGACGTCGCATCCCGGCGTCGAAGTGTTTGGCAAGTTCTCGCCCGACGGAAAATGGGTCGCGTTTACGGGTCAGTACGACGGCGACGAACAGGTCTACGTCGTGCCGAGCACCGGCGGCGAGCCGCGCCAGCTCACGTTTTATCCGGCGAAGGGACCGCTAGCGCCGCGCTGGGGCTGGGACAATCAGGTGTTTGGCTGGAGCCGTGATGGCAAGCGGATCTTCTTCCGCTCGTTGCGCGATTCGTGGACGCTGCCGATCGCGCGGCTTTATTCAGTTTCGGTCGATGGTGGTCCGGCTGAAGCGTTGCCAATGCCGACTGCGGGCTCCGGAGATTTTTCGCCGAGCGAAACTGAGATGGTCTACTCGCCGCAGTCGCGCGACTTTCGTTCGGAGAAACGTTACGGTGGTGGCGAGGCCAATAAGCTTTACATCTACGATCTGAAGACCAACGCTGCCAAGCGCATCACCGAAGGACCGCGTGCGACGCGTGATGCGATGTGGCTCGGCGACACCATCTTCTACAACTCCGATCGCGATGGTCATTTCAATCTTTACGCTTACACGGTGTCGAACGGACGCACGTCGAAGGTCACCAGCAGCAATCAATGGGATGTGCGTTGGCCCAGTTCGGACAACGAGAACCAGATCGTTTACGAGTTGGACGGCGGGCTGGTAGTGATGGACGCGCGCACGCGCAAGAGCACGCCGATTTCGATCAACGTTCCTGATGAAGGGAATTGGAGCCGGCCGAGTCGCGTGTCGGCGGCGAACCTGATCGAGTCGGTGGGATTGAGTCCGAAAGGTGAGCGCGCGTTGTTCGTCGCACGTGGTGATGTGTTCACTGCTCCTGTCGAAAAAGGGCCGACGCGAAATCTGACGCACTCTTCCGGCGCGCATGACAAGTGGGCCAGTTGGTCGCCTGACGGTTCGCAGATCGCTTTCATCTCCGACATGAGCGGCGAAGAAGAGCTCTACGTGATCGCGCAGGATGGCTCGAAGCCGGCGGAGCAGTTGACGCACGGCGGCGCCGCGATGCGTTACCAGCCGGAGTGGGCGCCCGACGGCAAACGGATCGCGTTCAGCGACAAAGACGGAAAGCTTTACGTGTTGACGATGGCCGATCGCAAGGTCGTGGAGATTGCCGATTCACCGCGCGGCCAGATTCGTGATTACACGTGGTCGCCGCGTAGCAATTTCCTCGCGTTCACCATGGCCAACAAGGGTCCGTTCTCGGGCGTGTACGTCTGGAGCGCGGGCGACGGACAGTTGCATCGCGTCACTGACGAGTCGTTCAACTCTTACAACCCGGCGTGGGATCCGCAGGGAAATTATCTTTACTATCTCAGCGACCGCGAGTATGCGCCGCAGCTTTCGAATATCGAATTCAACTACGCCACGAATCGCAATACTTACATCTATGCGATCGCGTTGCGCAAAGACGTGAAGAACCCGTTTCCACCGGAGAGCGATGAGGTAACGATAGCGAAGACGTCTGATGATTCTGCAAAGCCGCCCGCGTCTCCTTCGCCGTCTGAAAAGCCGGCCGAATCACCTTCGCCTGCCGCGGCCACGCCCGCGCCGGCCGAACAGAAGCCGGAAGCCGCCACGCCGAAACCGCCGGCAACGATGACGATCGACTTCGACGGCATTGTCGGACGCGACACGCGTGTACCGGTTACCGCTGACAACTACGGCGGACTCGCTGCAAAAACGGGACATCTGCTTTACGTCGTGGGCGGCGCTGGTTATTACGGGAGACAGAGTGATAAGCCCACGTCGTTGCGCATCTATTCGATCAAGGATCGGAAAGAGACCACGCTCGTCGAAGACATGCGTGGCTACACTCTTTCCGACGACGGTTCGAAAGTACTCGTGGCCCAGGGACCAGGCTTCAATCTTTACGATGCGACGCCGCAAGGCGAACGTACGCGCAAAGCAGTGGCGACTTCCGGACTGTATGTCGATCGCGTTCCGCAGGAAGAGTGGACGCAGATCTTCAACGAGGTTTGGCGTCGTTATCGCGACTGGTTCTACGTTCCGAACATGCACGGTTTCGACTGGGTTGCGTTGCGCGAGCAGTACAAACCCTTGTTGAAGTACGTGGGGCATCGCTCGGATTTGAACTACGTGATCAGCGAGATGATTTCGGAGTTGACGATTCAACACGCTTACATCGATGGCGGTGATTTCCAGATTCCGCCGCGGCCGCGTTACGGCTTGCCGGGCGCGCGTTTTGAGCTCGACAAGCAAGCGGGTCGCTATCGCATCACGAAGATCTTTGGCGGCGAAAATGAGGAAGACATTTATCGTTCGCCGCTGACGGAAGTCGGCGTGAATGCCAGTGTCGGTGATTATGTTTTGGCGATCGACGGCGAGGAGTTGAAGCCGACTGATGATCCGTATCGCCTGTTGCGAAACAAGGCGGACAATCCGGTGCAGCTCACGCTTAATAAAGTGCCGTCGATGCAGGGCGCGCGCACAGTTTCGTATAAGCCGATTACTGACGAACAGAACCTGATCTATCTCGATTGGGTGAACCGCAATCGCGAGCGGGTCTCGCAGGCGACGAATGGGCGCGTCGGATATCTGCACGTGCCGGACATGGGCGCCGCTGGTATTCGCGAGTTCATCAAGTGGTACTACCCGCAACTGGATAAGGAAGGACTCATCATCGACGTGCGTGCGAATGGCGGTGGCAACGTGTCGCGGATGCTGATTGAGCGTTTGCGACGCAAGTTGCTCGGCATCACTTACTCGCGCACGAACGATGAAGGCCAGACGTATCCTGACGGTGTGTTCATTGGACCAATGGCGGCGTTGCTGGATGAAAACTCCGCATCTGACGGCGACATCTTCCCGTCGATGTTTCGTGAGGCGGGGCTTGGTCCATTGATTGGCAAACGTTCGTGGGGCGGCGTTGTCGGCATCACGAACCGCGGGACACTAATCGACGGCGGCGTGGTAAACGTGCCTGAGTTTGGCCTCACAAATAAGAGCGGTGAGTGGATTATTGAAGGCTACGGCGTCGATCCGGATATCGAAGTCGATAACGATCCGCAGTCGGTGATCGCCGGCAAAGATCCACAACTCGAACGCGCGATCACCGAAGTGATGGCGAAGCTGAAGACGCCAGTGAAACTGCCGCCGCGGCCGCCAGCACCAGTAAAGACGATCAACAACCGTCCGATCTCGAAGACGACCGAGCAAGGCCGGAACTGATTCTCTGTTTAGACGAGATCGCGGAAGATCTCGTTTACGGAAACTTCCCAACCAGCGAGCACGCGAGATTTCGCGTGCTCGCCTTTTTCGTAGCTGTAGATCTCCCAGACGAGTGTGTCGCTGACCTCTTTGGGTTGGTGTACGTCGATTGTTTCCGTTGCAGGATCGACAAGCCACAACTCTCTCACGCCTAGCGCGAGATACGTGTCTGCTTTCGTGGTGCGATCGTAAAGAGTTGTGCGCCGTGAAAGAAACTCAAAAACGATGTCAGCCGATGTTCTTTTCGAACCCATCTTTTCTCGCAACTCGTCTGAGACGTACATCATGTCCGGTTCGAGGTAAGTTGAGTGTTCCGCGCGAATGTAAATCGGCTCCCGCGGAAAATAAACGTGTCCTTCGAGATTATTGGTAAACAGAAACTTCGTGAGTGCCTTCAGCATATTCGCCGCGAGGTCCCCGTGAGGCGGGTTAGGTGGCGGAACCATAAAAAGATGTCCTCCGATGAGTTCGTAGCGCACGCGATCCTCGCGTTCAGGCAAAGCCCAAAACTCTTCGAGTGTGTAACGCTTGAGTGGTGAGAAGTTGATCAGGACAGGTTTCTCTAAAACTTGCATTTTGTCCTCCTAGTTGTGAAGTAAGTTAGCATGCGCTTTATTCCTTAACAAGCAGCTTCTCTGGCGGCAGCATCGCCGGCATGCCTTTGTGCTGCCAGCAGCGTACTGGTCCATGTACGCGGCGTGAGCACGGCGTGCCTTTCTTTGTGCGCGCGCCGCAGATGTAGACCTGTTCGGTGGGTGCTGATAGTTGCGCCGCGCCGGCGTTTGGTTGTGTTGACGTCGTTGGCTCGCTTTTCGACCCTTGTGTCGCGGAGCTTTGTGCGGGGCGTTCGATGATCAGTGGTGGCGGGGCGCGGCGGCAGCCGCGTCCGAGCAGGACGCCGAAAATTAACAGTGCACACAAAGAGAGCGTTGGGCGCAGCCACTGTGACTTCGCAAACTTGCGAAAGCACTTGTCGCAGAACTTGCGACTGGTCCAAACAAACCAG
>DASXXL010000214.1:0-1942 GCA_036503085.1 Pyrinomonadaceae bacterium
TCAACGACATGCTCGAAAGATTGCCGACCATTTCACTCGCCGATGTTAAGGTCGGCGATACGATCATCGTTTCCAGTACGCAGGGCGTCGATCCCACTCGTCTGACCGCGATTTCTCTGGTGACGGGCGCCGACACTCTGCTCGCGATGCTTGCGCCGCGGCCGACGCCCGGCCAGGCAGCTCCCAACCCCGCCGCGGGTTTAGGCAATAGCGGCATCACGTTCGGCATCGGCTTGCCGTAGCCGTAGGCAATAACCTTTTCCCCCGAAAGGCACCCAATGAAATATGCCCGGCGTCCCCTGCAATCTATTTCTGTCCTCACGATCTTTACTCTTTTGCTCTCAGCGTCAGTTGCCGCGCAACAGGCGAGCGGCACTTTGCGCGGCCTGATCACTGACGAACTCGGCGCGGTGATCGTCGGCGCGAGCGTCACGTTGACGGACGCGACCGGCGTGCAGAAAAAGACCACCACGAACGGCGAAGGCCTCTACACGTTCGCCGGTATCGCTCCCGGCAGTTACAAGATTCAGGCAGTCGCCAACGGTTTCAATCCGTCTGAAGAAACGGCTGTCGAGGTCAAGAACGCGCGGCAATCACTCGACATCACGCTCAAAGTCGCGTTGATCGTCGACAAGGTCACGGTGGCGGAAACCCCGATCAGCACCGAAGCCACAAACAACGCGAACCAGACGCTAATCGCCGGCAAGGATCTCGATGCCTTGCCCGACGATCCGGACGAGCTCGCGGCTGCCTTGCAGGCGCTGGCCGGACCCTCGGTTGGACCAAACGGCGGGCAGATCTTCATCGATGGTTTCACCGGCGCTAACTTGCCTTCGAAGGACGCGATTCGCGAGATCCGCATCAATCAAAATCCCTTCGCGGCGGAGAACGATCAGCCTTCCGCGCGTATCGACATCCTCACGCGTCCCGGTACCGACAAACTGCGCGGTGGCGCGTCGTTCAACTTCAACGACGAGAGTCTCAACTCGCGCAACCCGTTTGCGATCAACTCGAGCAAGCGCACACCGTTTCAGATTCGCCAGTTTGAGTCGAACCTGAGTGGGCCGCTGGTGAAGAGAAAGGCGTCGTTCTTTGTAAACTTCGGCCGCATTGAAACCGACGATAACGAGCTCGTTCGCGCCACAGTGCTCGACTCGAACTTCAACGAGGTCGACTTCGGGCAAGGCTTTCTCGTGCCGCGGCGCAACACATTCTTCAGTCCGCGTCTCGATTACGCCATCAACAACAGCAACACGCTGATCGCGCGTTACAACTTCAACCGCTTTCGCGTCGACGACGCGGGCGTCACGGGTTTCAACCTGCCGGAGCGCGGCTACGACACGATCTCGACCGGACACAACATCCAGCTAACCGAAACGGCGATTCTCAACCCGACTACTATCAATGAGACGCGTTTCCAGTATTCCCACAACACGAACGAGCAGATCGGCAACAACTCCGTTCCCGCGCTGAACGTGAGCGGCGCATTTGGCTCGGGCGGTTCGCAAGTCGGTCACTCCATCAACACGCGCAATTTTTTCGAACTCAACAATTTCACCGCGAAGCAACAAGGCGCGCACGCGATCAAGTTTGGCGGCCGCCTTCGTCACGTCAGTATCGACGACACCAACGAGAATAACTTCGGCGGCAGTTGGTCCTTCACCGGCGGTTTTGGTTTGACCAGCATCGAGCGCTATCAACTGACGCTGCGCTTGCAGGCTCAGGGCCTGACGCCCGCACAGATTCGCGCGGCCGGCGGCGGCGCTTCGACGTTCAGCATCAACAGCGGTAATCCGTTCGCCGACGTGAAGCAAACTGATTACGGTTTGTTTCTGCAGGACGATTGGCGCGTGCGGCCCAATCTCACGTTGAGCTACGGTCTGCGTTACGAGACGCAGAGCAACGCGCACAGCAAGTATGACTTTGGACCACGGCTAGCGCT
>DASXXL010000215.1:0-3168 GCA_036503085.1 Pyrinomonadaceae bacterium
CAGTCGAAGGCGTCGAGCTTGTAAAGCGGGCTGACATTTCCCCAAGTCTTATTTACGAGGTCGTGGAAGTATCGCTCGAAGAGTTCCTGCGGTGCGGGACCTGTGGGACTGGGCCAGGGAGTTGGTGCCGGAGACTGCAACATAAAGCGCCAGATTCTAACCCACGGCGAGGCCCAAGGACAAAGAGAAGAATTTCACGAGACCTTTCGGGCGTTTTTGCGGGGGTAATCGCTGGGGGCGCAGGCGATGCGCTCGGGGGAGGCGAGGGTAAAGGTTGGCCGAGATGGCGTTCTTACGGAGGCCCTTCGCAGCGCGCGCAAACTCCAATCGGCGATGCCCGGCATGACGTAAAAAACCGCGACGCTGCCGAGTAACAATCCCGTGAGCAAACGCGACGTGTGCGTGTTTTCCCAAACACCAAAAAACGTCAAACTAAAATCGATTGCGAGTGGCAGCGTGGCGAACAGTAGCCACTTGCGCGCGGGAGTTGTGACAGTTCTCAACGAGCGAACCAGCGGATAGACGAGCAGCGTGAACGCAAAACCAAAATAGATCCCCGTGCAGCGCGCACAAACACCAAACTTGTGTCCGTCAATAAAGAAAGAACGATCCGGTCGCTGGTGACAAAGCGCGCTGAACGCGTAATAGATCGCGCCGGCAATCTCATTGTGTCCACTGGCGGCGGCCAACGGCGCGACAATAATCAAGGCCACCAGCGAAGTTACTACTACTGCGCTGATGGCCCAAAAGACCAGCGGCCGTTGCGTAGGAACTACCTGAGACACATACCTAACCTCCGCCCACATGCTTCTGATCCGTGTCCGTTCGTGTTTATCCGTGGCTCAAAACCTGATAACCGTGTCTGGTCCACCTTCGATGTGCAACGTGTCGACAAAACGAATGTGCCGCGATTCAGTCGTCATCACGACCGAGTGCGTCCGTTTGCCTGAACCGAAGAACCGCACGCCTTTCAACAAAGCTCCATCCGTCACACCAGTGGCCGCGAAAATGATCTTCTTGCCCGGCGCGAGATCGTCAGTATCGTAAATCTTGTTCGGATCCTTGATGCCCATCGACGCGAGCCGGTCCAAAACCTCGTCACGCGGCGGCACCTTGTCGCGATCCACGCCGAGCCGGTCAGGATCAAACACAAGCCGCGCCTGAATCTCACCGTTCAAACACTTCATCGCCGCCGCCGTGATCACGCCTTCAGGCGCACCGCCGATACCCATCAGCGCGTGAATGTTCGTGCCCGCCACCGCCGCCGAAATACCCGCCGAAAGATCGCCGTCGGAGATCAAACGAATCCGTGCGCCCGCGGCACGCACGTCGGAAATCAGTTTCTTGTGACGCGGACGGTCCAACACGATCACCGTCAAGTCTTCGATATCACGACCCAAACGGCGCGCGATGTTTTTGAGGTTGTCTTTAACAGGAGCATCGATGTCGACGACGCCGCGCGAAGATGGACCAACAACGATCTTGTCCATGTAAATGTCCGGCGCATTCAGCAAGCCGCCGCGTTCAGCCGCTGCAAGCACGGCGATCGCGTTGTTCGCGCCGAGCGCGCAGAGATTCGTGCCCTCGAGCGGATCCACCGCGATGTCGATCTCCGGACACGACTCAGCAATCTCTTCGCCGGCGTGGAAACCGCCGCCAACTTCCTCACCGATATAAAGCATCGGCGCTTCGTCGCGTTCGCCTTCGCCGATTACCACGCGCCCGCGCATCGGCACCGAGTCCATCACTTCGCGCATGGCCTCGACCGCGACCTGATCGGAATACTTGCGATCGCCCTGGCCCATGGTCCGGGCTGCGGCTATCGCCGCCGCTTCGCACACGCGCAAAAAATCCAGAGAAAGCTCGCGGTCTGTTCTGAGATCCTCGCCCATTCGTTTACGTTCTCCCAGTTCGCAGTTGATTTAGTCCATTTTGCGTGAAGAATGCGCGTTCATACTAACAGAGGGGATACTAATTTTGTAGTTTCGGCTTCGACGGGGATAGAATTGCCGCCGACGCGGCCGTCGCGGGTTTCCCCCGTCCCTTCTTTGAACCTTTCTTATGAGGAGTGTTCTATGGCAACACCAGTCCCGTCCAGGGAAATAAACGAAGACAAAATGCATCAGTTTTTGGGTAAGGTGGTTGGAGATTTTGGCGCTTCCCTCAGTTCCTCACTGGCTTACATCGGACAAAAGCTCGGGCTTTATAAAGCGTTGGCCGCGGATGGTCCACTCACGCCGGCCGAGTTGGCGGAAAAGACAAACACGAATGAGCGCTACGTGCGCGAGTGGCTCGTGAATCAGGGCGCGGGCGGTTATGTAGAATACGACGCCGCGAGCGGGCGTTATTCGTTGAGCCCTGAGCAAGCGGTTGCCCTGACCGACGAGCAGAGCCCGTTTTTCGTAGGCGGCGGCTTCTACCTTGTTAAGGCGATGTCGCAAGCGGTCGAACGCATTGAAGGTTACTTCCGCAACGGCGGCGGCATGCTTTGGGGCGAACATCATCCGGATCTGTTCGTCGGTACGGAGCGTTTCTTCCGGCCCGGCTACTCCGCGCATCTCGTGGGCTCGTGGATTCCGTCGCTTGACGGCGTCGAGGAGAAACTGAAAGCGGGCGCGAAGGTGGCGGACATCGGCTGTGGTCACGGCGCGTCGACGATCATCATGGCGAAGTCATATCCCAATTCCGAGTTTTGGGGCTTCGACAACCACGAGAGTTCGATCGAGCACGCGAAGAAAGCGGCTGAGGATGCGGGCGTCGCCGATCGCGTCCATTTTGAAGTCGCCAGCGCGCAGACGCTGCCGGACAAGCAGTTTGATTTGGTGACGTTCTTTGATTGTTTGCACGACATGGGCGATCCCGTGGGCGCCTGCCGGCGCGCGACGGAAGTGCTGAACGCAGACGGCAAGGCTTTGATCGTCGAACCGATGGCGGGCAACAACGTCGAGGAGAACTTCAATATCATCGGGCGCACGTTCGCGGGCGCTTCGACGTTGTGCTGCACTTCGAACTCTCTGGCACAGAATGGACCGGCGCTTGGCGCCGTAGCGACGGAAGACGCGATACGTGACGTCGTGCTGACCGGCGGGTTCAAGGAATTTCGGCGGGCGACTGAGACGCCGTTCAACCGGATCTTCGAAGCGAAGAAGTAACTCGATCAGGTTATTG
>DASXXL010000216.1:0-3604 GCA_036503085.1 Pyrinomonadaceae bacterium
TAGGCGTGATGCCTTGTCGCGCCAACTCATCAACCGTGCCGAGTCGCGCGCCCATACCGACGCCCGACCAGACGGACCACTCGATGGCGAGGCAACGACAATGCGGATGCGCGGTCTGCCACTGCTCGGTCAAGCGAGTGAGCCATTGGTTAGCGAGACCGTAGTGGGCTTCGCCGGGCAGACCCGTTCGGGCAATGATTGATGAGAAGGTGACGAAGAGGCGCAGGCGATCGGCGTCGATCGCCGCGAGTAAGTTCTGGGCACCGCGGATCTTGGGCGCTAACGTTTCGGAGAATGCTTCTGCGTCGAGATTCTCGATCAGGCACGGAACGTTTCGCGCCGCGCCGTGCAGGATCGCTGTGACTGGGCCAAGATCCTTCTCCACCTCGCACACTGCTGCGCGCGTTGCGTCAGCGTCCGTGACGTCAACGCTGTAGTAACGGAAGTTAATACCTGCCGCTTTCATTCTTGCGAGGTTCGAGACGATCTCGTCGTCGTCTACTGTAGGTTGTGAGAGGCCGAAGATGGCGAGACGTGCGCCGGAGTCGCGCGCAAGACGAAGAGCGCATTCGGCAGTGATGCCGCGCGCGCCGCCGGTGACGACTAAAACATCGTTGGCTGTGAGTGGCAGCTCGCACGCATTCGCCTCCGGTGCCTGCGGTCCTATCGATTCAATCGATTCGAGCGATTCGAGTGGTTCGAACGATTCGAGTGGTTCGAGCTCAAGCGGACGCAGCACCGGCTCGTAGCGTTTGCCCTCCGCAGTGTAACGCGCTTCAGTGTAGCCGCGTGCAGCGAGCGCCTCGGCCACGATCCATGTGGCTGCATCGGGGTGTTCGAAAGGCACATCAATCACACACGTGTTGAGATTGTTGGCTTCGAGGTGCAGCGTGCGCGCGAAGCTGGCCGCACCGGCTCCATACCTCGAACCATCTTCGTGCCCTGAATGTTGGACCATCACGAAACGGAAATCGTCGCCACCTTTCAACGCCGCGTGCGCGCCGTCCAGCAGGAGACCGACGTGGCTCTCGTTTGGCTCGGGCGGGAGAAGGACAACGACGCCGCGGCCCACGCGCGAGAGTGCGAAAGATCTGTGCACAGGAGCGTGGAGCGGATGGTCCGGCGGTGCGAATACGCGCCAGTCTCCCGCCTCGGTCGGATTCTCGTTCTGAAGAATCCCGGACAGATGTCCCGGAGCGTTTTTGGACGAACGGTTGCGAGGATTTTCGGACGGACGGTCCTGAGCGTCTGCACATAATCGCGCCGGAGGCGCGGTGTGAAGGTAGCCAGGGGCGAGCGCGAAAGCGCGCTGCCCCTCGATCAATAGAGGAGATCGGTTTAGGCCCGAAGGGCCGACAGAATGGGTGCTGGCGGCGTGTCTATCGCCCGTTCCGGGCTGGTCGTCGCTCGCTTGGTTTCCAGGGGCGGCGTGCTGCGCTTCGCTCCGCACTTGCCCCTGGCTACCTTCTGATCGCACCTTCGGCGCGTTGTGCGAAGACTCACGACGGGGCAACGCGCGTTCGACGTATTCGATGGAGAATTCTCTGACCCACTCGTCGACGCCGGGTGGATTTATGTCCGCGCCTGAGTGGCGGTTTGTGCCGGTGCGTGCCGCAGCTTCGAGGGCGCTGGATAATTCAGAAAGAGTGGCGTTTGCGTAGTTAGTCGGGGCCGGCGGTGGTGGAAGATCGAGGCGGCGGGCCGCTTCAGCGACGAGCTGGG
Source organism: Pyrinomonadaceae bacterium (assembly GCA_036503085.1). Classification (GTDB taxonomy): domain Bacteria; phylum Acidobacteriota; class Blastocatellia; order Pyrinomonadales; family Pyrinomonadaceae; genus PSRF01. Next base: position 1,723 of record DASXXL010000216.1, read on the forward strand.
CCACGCTAATTGAGTTCAGGTGGAGATCGTCGAGCAGTTTGCTTTCGTTCTCGATCGTAGCGAGCGGGAGTTCAATCCGCTCGGCCACTAGTTGTCTCACGAGTTCCAGCGGTGTGTGAGTTTGTGATTCGACCCGAACCTCTCTAGGTGCGTGGGTTTTGCTTAGATCTTCGAAAGCAGCGTCGTCCGTCGCGCTGGCCATGTCGTCAGACGCGTCGTCGCGCGGAGCCAGTTCACATGGATTCACAAAGAAGTGTGGACGCCAATCGAGATTGAAGGGACGTGCGAAGCGATCAGCGAACAACTCGTCCTTAGCGACGCGTGCGCTCAGACAAAAGCACGCAGCTACGGCGTGTAAAAGCCCGCGCACTGAAGATCCGCCGGCGTCCAGCGCTACGGCGGGCTCGTTACGAAACTGACCGATGAGTCCGCAGAGAGTTTGGCCTGGACCAACCTCCAGCCAGAGATCGACACCTGCCTCGCCCGCTGCGTTGACTGCTTCCATAAAGCGGACGGGCGAAGTCACTTGCTCGCGGAGCAACGCACGGAAGTCGGTATTTCCGTTCAGGTGTTGGCCCGTCACGGTGGAAAAGATATGGCGCTGAACTGGTCCAAACTCTTCTTGTTCGAGATGTGCAGATAGACGATTTCCGGCGGATGTAACGAGCGGCGAGTGAAACGCATGTGAGACACGCAACAACGTGGTGCGCAGTCCGCGCGCTTCCGCACGACGCGCGAATGCGCTGATTTCAACCGCCGCACCCGAAAGAACTGTCTGCACCGGCGAATTGAGTCCGGCGATGACAAGTCTTTGACCGTTCAAAATCTTTTCGACCGCTTGTCTATCCGCCGCAACACTCAGCATTGCGCCTTCGGGTCCTTCGACTTCCGCCATCGCGCGGCCACGCGCGCGCGTGATGCGCAACAGCGCAGACTCGTCCAGAGATCCGGCCCAGTGCAGTGCGGTGAACTCGCCGAGACTGTGGCCCACACCCACCGTCGCTGTGATCCCTAATCTCGAAAGAACACGAAGGGCCGCGACTGAAGACGTGACAATCGCCGGTTGCGCGACATCAGTCGAGACGCCGTCGCCATGCCACACCTGCTTCGTGTAGGCGTACAAGTCTTCAAGGAAGTTGAAGCGACGCGCCCACAGTCCACCGTCTCTGTATGACGGCGAACCCTGTCCCGGAAAGAGAAAGCCGATGCGTGCTGACGATGAGTCAACGCCGAAGAATACGCCGCCATGCGGATCGATCGATCGTGCCGCGCCCCTGAGCGCGTGCGACTTCAACGCTTCCAGCCGGGCCGACAGTTCGGCCGCGCTTGACGCCACGACTGCCGCGCGAACACGAAGAGGCCGAAGCATCTCGGACAGACGCACGGCAAGATCCGTCAACTCGCTGCGCGAAAGGCGCTCCGCGTAACCGATCACGCGTTCGATTTGCTGCTCGAGTTGATCGACAGTCTGGGCGCTGAAGAGAAACAGCTCGGCGTCCTGCGCAGTTGTGAGTAGGGTGCATTCTTTGGAGTTGAGCGTCTGCCGGCGATCCTCGCACGGCGCTTCCAGAGTCACGTGCGTGTTGATGCCACCGAAACCCATGGCGCTAACACCTGCTCGAAGACTCGCACCCGGCGAGAAGCACTCAGCCTGTTTGAGCGCGCGGAGGGAAGAGGCATCTCCGTTCAGCTCCTCGCGCGGATCGTCACAGCCAACTGTTGGCGGCAGGATCTGCGCGTCGAGCGCCATCGTCGCTTTGATCAACCCCGCGACACCGGCCGCGGCTTTTGTGTGACCGATGATCGCTTTGACTGAACTCACCACCGCTGGCGAGACCTTTGTTTCATCTACAGAAGTCTTCGCCGCCTCACGCCGCGCGCG
>DASXXL010000217.1:0-4648 GCA_036503085.1 Pyrinomonadaceae bacterium
TTGTACACGGTGCCGGTGGCGATCGAGTTGCCGCCCACGGCGGTGACGTTCGAGCGCAAAGGCGACAAGCGCTTGATGCAGTTGGAAGTGCTCGGTGTGTTGAAGGCTGGTTCGGAGCGTGTGCTGTCGCGGCTCGGCGGAAACTTCGACGTGAATCTGTCGGACAGTGAGTACCAGGCGATCGTCAGTAACAACATTTTCTACCGGCAGGACATGGTGCTCGCGCCGGGCGAGTACACGCTCGATTTGATGGTGCGCGACAAGCAGTCAGGAAAGACGAGCGCGAAGCGCGAGACGTTTGTGTTGCCCGAAGCGGATAAGGAGTTTGCGGCGACGCCGGTCGTGCTCAGTCGTTTCGTTGAGCAGGCGCGTTTGCCGGCGCTGGGAGCTGACGATCCGGGTGATGTGTTTGTGCACGAGCGGACGCAGATACGGCCGTCGTCGCGACGTGAGTTTCAGGCGGCCGACAATCTGATCATGTTTTTGTCGGTCTACAACGCGGCGAATAGTCCGGACACTGGCAAGCCGCTGGTCCGCGTGACGGTGCGTTTGCTGAAGGATGGGCAGCCGGCGACGAAGCCTTTCGACTACGTGTTGAGCTCGCCGGAAAATCAGCCGGTGCCGCACCTGACTTTCGCCGAATACATCAAGCTCGCGGGCCTCGCGCCGGGCAAGTACACCGCCGCGATCGAGATCAAAGACATGGTCACGCGCAAACTCGTAAAGCAGGATGCACTTTTTACGATCGTTCCCTGACAAGGATTGCAGAATGTACAAGATTGAAAATAACAGTCGTGTAAATCCTGAAATCATGTCTACGTTTGAACTCGATACGCCGGCGCTGATTGTGGATCTGGACGTGATGGAGCGGAACCTGTCGCGTATGGCGGCGTACTGTCGCGAGCACGGGCTGCGGCTGCGACCGCATACGAAGACGCACAAGATTCCCGAGCTCGCGCGCAAACAGATCGAAAGCGGCGCCACCGGAATCACGGTGGCGAAACTCGACGAGGCCGAGGTCATGATCGACGCCGGTCTCGACGATCTGTTGATCGCTTATCCGATCGTAGGACCAACGAAAACCCATCGTCTCGCGGATCTCGCACAACGCGCGAGGATCACCGTGTCACTCGACTCCGAAACTGCGGCCCGCGGAATTTCAGCGGCTTTGGCAGAGCGTGGAATGCAATCGTCGTCGGAACGCAATGGCAACGTTAACATCCTCGTCGAGCTCGACGTTGGCTTCAGACGTTGCGGCGTGCCTAACGAAGCCGAAGCTTTGAAGCTGGCCCAAACCATCACCGAACTACCGGGCCTGAATTTCGAAGGTCTGATGTTCTTCCCGGGCCACTTCGGCGTCGACGCGCACGAGCGCTCGCTGCTGCGCGCGCAAGTCGACGAACTACTCGATCGTTGTATGGAGACATTCCAAAACGCGCGCCTCCCGCTGCACACGATCAGCGGCGGCTCGACGCCGAGTCGTTATGAGTCGCACCTCTTCCACGGCGTGAACGAAACGCGTCCCGGCACTTACATCTTCAACGATCGCAACACCGTCGGCGTCTCCGCCGCGAACATCGACGATTGCGCGTTATCAGTGCTCGTCACGGTCGTGAGCACGAGCGTCTCGGACCACGCAGCGATCGATGGCGGCTCAAAAACGTTCTCTTCCGATCGTTATCAAGCAGAAGACGGCCGCGGCTTCGGACTCATCAAAGACGACCCGGCTGTCGAAATCGAACGCTTTTCGGAAGAGCACGGCCATCTGAACATCGTCCGCTCCGAACGAAAGTATCGCGTCGGCGATCGACTCTCGGTCATTCCGAATCACGTTTGCAGCACCGTCAACATGCACGACGAAATCTACGGCGTTCGCGGCGAGCGCGTCGAAACCGTTTGGCGCGTCGCCGGCCGTGGCAAGGTCCACTGACAACGCTCATCCTGACGTCGCGATCCGCGCGCCCTTCTGACGCGCAGGCGATTCGTCCGGCGCTTTCTCGCCGCGTTCCTTTGCTTCGGGCGCGCCTTTCTCCGCCGCCGCATTCTCGATCTCCGAGTTGATCTCGCCGCCGATCAAAACCGCCGCGCCGGTGAAGTAAAGCCACAACATCAAAACGATCACCGCGCCGAGCGAGCCGTACGTCTTGCTGTAAGAGTCGAAGAACTGAAGATAGACGCGGAAGCCGAACGAGACTAAAAGCCACAGCGCCACACCGATCGCCGCGCCCGGCGTCAGCCATTGCCACGCCTGATCGTGAAAGTCAGGAGCGAAGTAGTAGATCAACGCGAACGCGAGCACGAGCGCCGCAAAGACCACCGGCCACTGAATGATCTTCCAGACGAGCGCGAACGCCGGCCCGAAGCCGTAATGATTGGCGACGCCCTCGCCGATGTTGCCACCAGCGACGACCAGCACCAACGCCGACAGGATCAACACCGAGAGCGCGATCGTGAGTCCGATCGCGACGAGACGTTGTTTCCACCACGGGCGACTCTCTTCCAAATCGTAAGCGGCGTTGAGTGAATCCGTGATTGCGCTCAGGCCGTTTGACGCCGCCCAAAGCGCAGCGAGCAGTCCGAACGAGATCTTGCCGCCACCGCTCGACGTGGACACTTCATACATCGTGGTGTCGAGCAGTTGAAACGCGGAGGGCGGCATGATGCGCGCGAGATAATTGAACAGCGCGTGTCGGGTGCCCGTACCGGAGCCCAGGATGATGCCGATCACCGACGTGAGGAAGATCAACAAAGGAAAGAGCGCCAACAGAAAGTAGTAGGAGAGTTCGGCGGCGCGTCCGAACACGCGGTCCTTTTCGATTTCTTTCCAAACTCGTTTCGCGAGTTGAACCCAACTGATGTTTTCGAGCGCCCAAAGTGATCTCATGGCCGTACTCCTTTCCGGCGTCGTATGTTTTTGGGTCGCCGATCGTGGCCGACGTGTTTCGTGCAATGACGATGCCAGCCACAGATAACACAGAAGAAGCCGAGAGGGAATGCTGGTTGCTGTGACTCGCGATCTGTAATAACGAACGAGCCAGGGGGAACAAGGGGACGTGGCCACACCGAGACGGGCTTCAGAGATCCGTCACAGCGAACAATCACCAGCACAACAGCAGAACGAGCCGGCGCAGAAGCCTTCGCCGTCACGTGGCGGACGTGTATTGCGGACGCTCGGCCTCGGACTAATCACCGGCGCTGCTGACGACGATCCCTCGGCCATCGGAACATACGCGAGTGCGGGCGCAGCGATCGGTCCGTCGTTTCTGTGGACGGCACCCGTCACGTTTCCGATGATGTGTGCGGTCGTGTACCTTGCCGCGAAGCTCGGACAGGTTTCGGGCAAGGGACTCTTTCACGTCATTCGCGATAATTACTCGCGCTGGATTTTGTATCCCGCGCTGATTGGCATGCTCATCGGTAACGTGATCGAAGCGGGTGCGGACATCGGCGGCATGGTCGCGGCGATTCAAGTGCTGCTGCCGATCCCCGCGCCGTTGATCGTTATTCCGGTGACTCTGGCGATCTTCGCGTTACAGCTCTGGGGCTCGTACACGTTGATTCGCAACATCTTTCGTTGGCTCGCGCTCACGTTGCTGGCATACGTTGGCGCGGCGATTCTCGCGAAGCCCGATTGGCTTGAAGTGATCAAGGGTACTTTGATCCCGACGGTGCACTTCAACCAGAAGTTTCTCGCGCTGCTGGTTGCTGTGGTCGGCACGACACTGTCCGCTTACTTGTATTCGTGGCAGTCGAACCAGGAGGTTGAGGAAGAGATCGCGATGGGCCGTCGTCGTCTCGTCGATCGCAAGGGCGCTACTCACAAGGAACTCGAGCAGACGAAGAAAGACGTTGTCGCGGGAATGTTTTTCTCGAACGTCGTGATGTACTTCATCATTCTTTCGACGGCGTCGACGCTCTTCAAAACGGGTCCGCACGAGATCAACACGGCGGCCGAGGCGGCGCAGGCGCTTCGTCCTTTAGCTGGTCCGGCGGCGTCAGTGTTGTTTGCACTCGGCGTGATCGGGGTCGGTTTTTTGGCAGTACCCGTGATGACGACGGGCGCGGCGTACGACCTTTGTCAGGTGATGGGCTGGAAGCACAGTCTGCACGCGAAGCCGTCGGAGGCGAAGAAGTTTTACCTCGCGATTGGGGTGTTCACGGCGATCGCGATGGGGTTGAACTTTCTCGGTTTCAATCCGATGAAGGCACTGGTTTATTCAGGCATCGTCCAGGGTTTTTCGACCCCACCGTTGCTGTTGCTCATTATGCTCATCACGAACAATCGCCGGATCATGGGCAATCGCGTGAACACGCTCGGCATGAACATTCTTGGGTGGATCACCACCGCCGCCATCTTCGCCGCGAGCATTGGTCTTATCACGTCGTGGTTCCTGTGAGCAGGAACGAAGGCTGGTTTCGAGGAGCGAAAAAAAGGTGAGCCATGCGCATGGCTCACCTCAAAACGAATTGCTTGTACCAATGTAATTAGCGGCCGCCGCTTTTACCACCGCCACTGCCGCCGCTCTTGCCGCCTTGCTGACCGCCGCCACCTTGCTGACCGCCCTGACGACCGCCGGCTTGTTTACCACCACCACCTTGTTGACCACCCTGCTTGTTACCCTGGTTTCCTTGATTCTGTTTCGCCATC
>DASXXL010000218.1:0-7656 GCA_036503085.1 Pyrinomonadaceae bacterium
CGAAGTAAGCCAATTGATTTTGCGCGCGCCTGAGCGAACACGGGCGAGCGACGATTGATGGTCGTTTCACCGCGGCATCGAATCTGCTGACAGTTCATTTGAGCAGGAGGGAAGTGGCGTGGTGAAAACGGAAATACTGGACGTGCTGCAAAGGCTATCAACGCAAGGTGCGACGGGCAGATAGTGACGTCCTAAGTTGATTTTCTGCTCTGGGCAAGCTCCGTGTCTCTGTGCCTCTATGGTGATTTTCTTTCGAGCCAGTTGAACCACAGAGACACAGAGACACAGAGACTGCGCAGAGCAAGTCGACTTAGGACACGACCAAAAATAGACCATGCTTTACTCACAACTGCGAATGCAGTATGCTGCCTCGCATGACTCTCAAACCAGCAAACTTGAAAGGATTTAGCGATATGGGCCTCACGCATATTGCCGTAACAGTAAAAAAGAACAGTTCAGAAGAACAAGCTTCTTACACGGCAACCTTCCTTGTAGACACCGGCGCCATGGACTCCATGATTCCCGCGTCCGAGTTGCACAGGGTTGGCATTAAACCAGTTGGCATACACGCTTACGAACTCGCAAACGGAGAGCACATCGAATACCAGTACGGTGTGGCTGAGATGAGCTTTCTGGGCGAAGTGATCGGGATCAACGTTGTGTTTGGACCGGAAAACACGGAACCCATTCTCGGCGTGATAGCTCTGGAGTCAGCAGGGTTTTTGGTAGATCCGAAGAATCAGCGCCTCAGAAAGATAGGAGCGCGACCGCTTAAGCGAGTCGAACTGAAATCGGTGGCTTAACCGGCCACTCTCACCTAAACTCTCACACAATTCGCCGGTCACGGTGTTAATAATCCCGCTGCCCCCTCGTCTATCTGACGTGTAGACGAAGGAGAACACCGTGCAGGCTGCTCTTAAACCTTTGCGAATCGTGAAATCTCAACCCGCGGGAGAGCTCGAAACGCTCTTCCAGACGCATCACGGACGCGTTTTCCGCACCGCCCAACGCATCACCGGCAGCGCCGCCGATGCCGAGGACGTGCTGCAAACCGTCTTTCTGCGTCTCGTGAAAACGCCGGAAGCTTACGATCTCTCGCGCAATCCGGAAGCTTACCTTTCCCGCGCGGCCATCAACGCTTCACTCGATCTGCTGCGCAGCCGTACCCGCGCGAAGTCGGTCGCACTGGACGACGCCGACGAGGAAACAATTGCCGGTCACGGCCGCAGTCCCGAAGCGCTGCACGCCGATCGCGAGCTGCAAACGCTCGTACGCCAAGCCGTCGCGCGCCTCGGCAAGACGGCCGGTGAAATGTTTGTCCTTCGTTATTACGAGGGGTTAGACAACAAGGAAATCGCGGTCCTGATGGAAACCTCGCCGCTCGTAGTCGGTGTCGTGCTTCATCGCGCGCGCACCAAACTGAGAAAAGAGATTGGGCACTATCTGGAGAAACACCATGAAAAGGAATAGTGAAGACATCCTTAATAAAGTTACTGCCGAGATTCGCAATGAAAAGGTGGATCCGACAGTCGCAGCAGCAGCGGCAGACCGTGTTTGGGCGCGTGTCTCCGCCGCTGCCGGCGAAGCTGAATTTCAAATGCCGGCGGTCGAACACATCGAAGGCTGCGCTGATTTTCAGTCGCTGATTCCCGCTTACCTCGCGGGCAAACTTTCCGAAGCGCGCTCGTTGTTGCTGGTGGACCACACGCACGAGTGCATTCCTTGCCGCAAGGCGATGAAGGAAGCACGCGCACGCCGTTTCACGGTGGCCAAGGCTCCGGTCACCGTGAAGCGCTACTCGCTTCAGCCAGTCGTGTTGCGCTGGGGCATTGCCGCGGCGCTCGTGCTTGGGTTCGGTTTACTCGCCGTGCCGTTCATGCAGCGCTTCTGGCCTTTCGGTGAGTTCGAAGCGACGGTCCAGGCTGCGGAAGGACAGGTTTATCAAGTTGCGGACGCGCGCACGGCCACTGTCGGCACGGGCGCGAAACTGCAAAAAGGCGAGAAGGTGCGCACCGCGAAAGATGCGCACGCTGTTGTTCGTCTCGGTGACGGTTCGTTGATTGAGATGAAAGAACGTTCCGAGCTTTACCTGACGAAGAGTGGACAGGGAACGACCATCCATCTCGATCGCGGCAGCATCGTGGTCGAAGCCGCAAAGCAGAAAGACGGCAAGTTGTTTGTTGAAAGCGGCGACTCGCTCGTGTCGGTGACAGGAACGGTTTTCTCCGTCAACAACGGCACGAAGGGCTCGCGAATCTCCGTCATCGAAGGCGAAGTGAACTTGAATCACGCCGGCAGCGACCGTGTGTTGCATCCGGGTGAACAAGCCACGACCAGCGCCACGATCGCGCCGATTCCGATCAAGGACGAAGTCGCGTGGAGCAAGAAAGCGGATCATTACGCAGCAGTGTTGTCGGGACTGGCGACGCTCAAGACCGAACTGAATGCAGTGAAGCGTCCCGGCGTCCGCACTTCGACGCACCTGCTCGACCTGATGCCCGAGAGTACCGTCGTCTACGCGGCGTTGCCGAACCTCGCCGAATCGATCAGCGAGTCGCATCGCATCATTCAGGAGCGCATGAGCCAGAATCCGGCGTTGCGCGAGTGGTGGGAAAAAGAACAGTCAAACCGCGCGCAGAACATGGATCGGGTGGTGGAAACGATTCGCCAGTTTGGCTCCTACCTCGGTGAAGAGATCGCCGTCTCTGTTTCGATGAATGAAAAGGGTGAACCGAGCGAGCCGCTCGTGTTGGCCGAACTCAAAGACGACGCCGGCTTCCGCGCATTTCTGGAACAGCAGATCGCGAAGCTGACCGCCGAGGGACACCACGGACCGCAGATTCAGTTCGTAGAAGATCCTGCGAAGGCGACCGATGCCGGCGCAAACAAAGAAACGCTTTACATCTGGATTCAAAACGGTCTCTTCGCGGCGAGTCCGAAGCTGGCGCAACTGCAACAGCTCGAGACGGTGTTAGTCGGCGGCGGCACGAGCAGTTTCACGGCGACGCCTTTCCGCAGCCGCATCGCGCAGGTTTACCAGGAAGGCGCAGGCATCGTGGTTGCGGCGAATCTCGAGAAGGTCGTGACGCAAGTTGAGGCGCATCGGCCGCAAGGCGAGGAAGCGCAGAAGCAGGAAAGCGCGTTGAAGCAGTTGGGCGTCCTGAGCGTGAAGTACTTCGTGCTCGATCAGAAAGACACTAACGGCAAGACGCATACGCAAGCTTCGCTGTCGTTCAACGACACGCAGCACGGCATTCCGTCGTGGCTCGCAGCGCCTGGTCCGATGGGTTCGCTCGAGTACATCTCGCCGAACGCGAATCTGGTCGCCGGCTTCGTCGTCAAGAATCCTGTGTCGCTCGTCGACGATCTGCTCGGCGTGTTGGAGACGGTTGCGCCTGAAGTGCGCAAGAGTCTCGACAAGCAGCAGGCTGAGCGCGGTGTGAATCTGCGCAACGACATCGCCGCGCCGCTCGGTGGTGAGTTTGCTTTCGCCATCGATGGGCCGGTGTTGCCGACGCCTTCGTGGAAGCTGGTGTTTGAAGTGAACGATCCGGCGCACCTGCAACAAACGCTCGAACGCGCAGTGAGCGAAATGAACAAGGAAGCCGCGAAGTTTGGCAAGCACGGTTTGACTTGGGAACAGACTGACGTCGGCGGCCGTGTTTACTACACGTTGAAGTCGGCTGACTTCGGGTTGGTGGAAGTGAACTACACTTACAACAACGGTTACATGATCGTTGGACCAAGCCGTGCGTTGGTTGAGCTGGCGATCAAGTCGCGTGAGAGTGGTTCGTCGTTGCTTCGTTCGGCGAAGTTCACGGCGGGGTTGCCGGCGGACGGCAATGCAAACTTCTCAGCGGTCTTCTATCACAACCTCGGCGCGCTCGTGCCGGCCGGGTTGGCGAATGCCGCGCAGAACCTGCCGAAGGGACCGCAACAAGCGGTGCAGGCGATCGCATCGGACATGGCGCCGACGCTCGCGTATGCCTACGCCCAGGGCGATAGCATCACGGTTGCGGCGAACACTGAAGGCGGACCGTTCGGCATCGGCCCCGGAACGCTCCTCGGTATGCCCAATGCGTTGGAGATGCAAAGCATCATCGACCGCGGCATGAACAAGAACAACAAATGAAACTAATTTCAATATCCCTGGTTTCCTGGTTGTTAGGGTTGTTACTACTGATGTCGCTCTTCGACATCAACAGCGCGACGGTCACGACACTGATCGTGACCGCGCTGCTGTTCTCACTCGCTTATGCGCCGTCGCTCTCGTGGTTGCGACGGCGCATGGGCGGTTGCCGGCCGGCGCTCGTGTTTCCACTCGCCTCCGCCGTTGTCCTCAACCTTCCCGTTTTCCTGATCGGGATTCTCGCCGTGGGCAGAACTTTGGCGCCGTCCGAAGCGTTAGCATGCAGCGGCGCATTTCTGCTGATGGGCACTGTCTTCGGACTCGGATTCGTTTGGAATTATCAAGACTCGGCGCTATAAAAACACTATGGCACTCCCCGCGACGGTTGAGGAAGATCTGATCCGACCACAAACAATCGACGACCCGCCGGTGATCGATCTTCACGGCCTGAGCGTCGCTTTCGGTCGTCGTCAAATACTCAAAAACCTACGCGGCGATCTGCGCGGCAAAGCGATCGGTTTGCTTGGTCCAAACGGCGCCGGCAAGACGACGCTGATTCACACGCTGCTCGGTTTTCATCAGCCAAACGGCGGCACCGCACACATCTTCGGCCACGACATCATCGACGACGCTAAAAAGATCCGCGCGCTCATCGGTTACATGCCGGAACGCGATTCGTTCATCGCGAAAATGACGGCGGTCCATTTCGTGCGCCTGATGGCCGAGCTTTCGGGCCTGCCGTCCGACGCCGCGCTCGAGCGCGCACACGAAGCGCTTTTCTACGTCGGCCTGGGCGAAGCGCGTTATCGCAAGCTCGAAACGTATTCGCTCGGCATGAAGCAGCTCGCCAAGCTCGCACAGGCGATCGTTCATGGTCCAAAACTGATCTTTCTCGACGAGCCAACTAACGGTCTCGATCCGCCGGCGCGGCTGCGCATGATCAAACTAATCCGCGAAATTCGCGACAGCGGCCAGGCAAACATCGTCTTATCGTCGCACCTGCTGGTTGATGTTGAAGAGTGCTGCGACGAGATCCTGATCCTGCGCGACGGCCAGATCGCCGTTTACTGCAATCTCGAAGAAGAGCGGAAGTCGAATCGCAAGTTCCTGATGCTCGAGACGCGCGGCGATCAAAAGCGATTCGTCGAAGCCATGGCGAAGCTCGGTTGCGAGTATGCGATCTCGAGCGATAGCCGTTTGAAAGTCGTGTTGCAGGACGGCATAGAAGTGCGCGACCTCTATCGGCTGGCCGCCGAAACAAACGTGCAACTGCGGCGGCTGAGCTACAAACGCGACTCGCTCGAAGACATCTTCCTCAAGGCAATGGAGAACGGCTATGGCGGTTTATGAACAGACTTATAAACCCTTCGCCGGAACACTGACTCCCGAGTGGAGCCGGTTCCTGATCATTCCGCGACACGCGTTTCGCGCGGTCTTCAAGTCAAAACTGTTCACTGCGTTTTTCGTGGTCTGCTTTTTGCCGTTGCTGGTCGAAGCGATCCTGATCTACCTGCATCACAACATCAACGCGTTGGCAGTGATGAAGCTGGACGTACGCGAAATCGTTCCCATCGACGCTTACTTCTTTCAGACCTTCGTCAACATTCAGGGCGGCTTCGCTTTCTTCGTCGCGTTGTTGGTTGGTCCACCACTCGTCGCCCGCGACCTGCGCAACAACGCGCTGCCGCTTTATCTCTGCCGGCCGTTCTCGCGCACCGAGTACGTGGTTGGCAAGATGTCGGTGATCCTGATTCTGTTGTCGGCGATGACGTGGGTGCCGCAATTATTGCTGTTTCTGTTTCAGTCTTACCTCGAAGGCTTTGCGTGGTTCCGCGCAAACCTGTGGATGGCGAGCGCCATCGTTATCGGCGGGCTCGTGTGGGCACTGCTGCTGGCGCTGATCACACAAACGATTTCGGCGCTCGTGAAATGGCGCGTCGTCGCGAGTGGCGCCTTGCTCGCAATTTTCTTCATCCCGTCAGTCTTCGGCGAGTTCATCAACGTGGTGTTTTTGACGCACTGGGGACACATCATTAGTTTGGCAGCATTGATGAGAAACGTTACCGCCGGTTTATTCGGTACGTTCGATCGCGTGGCCGAGACCATCGGCGTTGATGAAGGCATTGTGCGAGAAATTGCGGTACTCGAGCCGCCGCTATGGTGTTCGTGGGCGGCGCTGTTTTTGATTTGCGTGGTTTGCCTGGCCTTGCTGTCGTGGCGAGTGAAGGCTTACGAGGTCGTTAGGTAGAAGCGATGACGATTCCTGCCGATCAACTCATCATCTTCGACAACGTCTCCAAGTTCTATGGCGAAATACTCGGCGTGAACCGCGTGAACTTGCAGATCGCGCCCGGCATCACGAGTCTCGTCGGGCCAAACGGAGCAGGGAAGTCGACGTTGATGAACTTGATGACGGGCCTGCTGCGCCCAACGCGCGGAGCGATAACGTTGCTTGGCATTCCCACCGACCAACCCGAGCGGCTGTTTCGCAAAGTCGGTTACTGCACGCAGTTTGATTCTTTTCCGCGCGGGCTCACCGGACGCGAGTTCATCAACTCGTTTCTCCTGGTCCACGGATTCAATCGCAAACGTGCGAACGAGTTGAGCCAGCTCGCGCTTGACCGCGTGAATCTTACGGACGCCGCGGATCGCAAGGTCGCCGGTTACAGCAAAGGCATGCGGCAACGTATTCGTCTGGCGCAGTCGATCGCTCACGAGCCGGCGGTGTTGATTCTCGACGAACCTCTCAACGGACTCGATCCAATGGTGCGCGCCGAAACGATCGCGCTCTTCCGCAAGCTCGCCGCCGAAGGATTGCACCTGATCATCTCGTCGCACATCCTGCACGAAGTCGACATGATGTCTGACCGCGTAGTCTTGCTGAACAACGGCTACATCGTGGCGGAGGGCGATATTCACGGCGTGCGTGACGAAATGGAAGAGCACCCGATGCAGATCCTGATTCGTTGCGACGAACCGGCGAAGCTCGCGGCGTACGTGTTCGCGCAGGACAACGTGGTCGAGGCGAGATTACATAACGATAAAGGCGGCCTGTTTGTGAAGACGCGCGATGCGGATGGGTTCTATCTGATGTTGAATCGCGCGGTGGCGGAAGGCGAAGTCAGCGTCGAGTCGATCGCGCCGGTCGACGACGATCTCAGCGCGGTCTATCAATACTTGATTGGCACGAGTGGTGGCAGTCAGTAAGGCAGTCCACAGATTACGCAGATTAAAAAAGTCTGCGTAATCTGTGGATGGCTTTGGTGACGTAGGAGTTTAGCTAATGAGTTCTGCGATTGAAGCGATACCTAACAGAACAGACCGGGTTGACTCTTCGTGGTCGCTTTGGCTGCGGCAGATAGCGGCGATCTTTCGTTTCGAACTGGAAAAGAACTTCCTCGGCCGGCGCTCGATTCTGATTTATCTTCTCGCGTTGCTGCCGCTGTTTCCGCTGCTCCTGCTCGCGCTCGTGCAGCCGCCGGGCAACGAGTGGAAAGACTTCAACCGTTACGGCGAGATCTACGCCG
>DASXXL010000219.1:0-2372 GCA_036503085.1 Pyrinomonadaceae bacterium
TAGTCTGCGAGTCGCGCTTTACAAAACTCAATCACTTCTTGTTCTGAAACTTTAGCCTCCGGCTTTAACATCACCACGGCTGCGACGTCTTCGCCGTAGAGCTCATCAGGAATTCCGATCACTGCGGCCGCTGCGATCTGCGGATGCTGATACAGCACTTCGTCGATCTCGCGCGGGTAGATGTTTTCACCGCCGCGAATGATCATGTCCGACTTGCGATCGACGATGAAGTAAAAGCCGTCGGCGTCGCGATAACCGATATCACCGGTGTGAAACCAGCCGTTGCGAAACGCGGTCCCGGTCGCTGCTTCGTTTTTGAAATAACCCTTGAGGATGTTTTCGCCGCGCAGCACGATCTCACCGAGTTCACCGTCAGGAACATCATTGTCGTCTTCGTCGACGACCCGCATCTCGTTGCCGATCGGTAGCCCACACGAGCCTGGCCGGCGACGCTCGTCAGGCGGATTGAACGTCGAGCGACACGTCGACTCCGACAGACCATAACCTTCAACGACGAGACAGTTGAACGTCTTCTCGAACCGCCGCAACACCTCGGCCGGAACCGGCGCGGAGCCACACATCGCAAACCGCAACTGGTCCGTTTTCAGTCCTGCGGGCACGCCATCGGGATACGTGCCCAACAACATCGAGAGCATCGTCGCGACAGAGCCAAACGAAGTAATTTGATAATCGGAAATGATGGTCCAGAAGCGCGAGGCAGAAAACTTGGGACTCACGACTGTCGACCCGCCGGCGTAGAGCGCCGATATCGTCGTCACGGAAACGGCGTTCATGTGAAAGAGCGGCATGATCGTCAACAGCCGATCATCTTGTTCAAACCCCAGCCACTGCGAGATTTGCCGTGCGTTCGCAATCACGTTGCCGTGCGTGAGCAAACAACCTTTCGGCCTCCCCGTTGTGCCCGACGTGTAGATGATGATCGCCTCGTCGTCCTGGTTGAGATTGTCCGTGCTTTGTCCGTTAAATCCGTGGCTCGCCTCTCTCTCGTCATCAAACACTACGCGCGGAACGTCGATCCCCTCCACCTTTTCCAAAAACTCCGAGTTCACCAACATCAACTTCGCTTCGGAGTTCGAAACGACATATTCGATTTCCTGCGCCTTCAAGTGCCCATTCACCGGCCCGGCCAACGCGCCCAATTGCCAACACGCAAAATACGCAATGACGTACTCGGCGCTGTTCGGCAGCAGCAGACTCACAACACCACCCTTCCGAACGCCGTGTGCCGCGAGCATTCCCGCCGCTCGCGCCACCGCACTGACAAACTCCGCGTACGTGAATTGCCGCCCGTCCGCTTCTGAAAACAAAAACGTCTTGTCCGGCGCGGTCGCCGCGCGCTGCTGCAAAAGTTCGGGGATATTCCCAGGTACAGTCCGAAGCTCCGCAGTCATGCAAACTGTTATATCACATGATATATTCCAGCACTCTTATGAATACCTACCGCAATTTTATCAACGGCAAATGGGTTGAATCGGAATCGACGCGCACGGCCTCGAACCTCAACCCGGCGAACACTGACGACGTTCTTGGAACCGTGCGACAGGCCACCCGCGACGAAGCGCGCGCCGCAGTCGAAGCAGCAGCCAACGCGTTTCGCAGTTGGCGTGCGACGCCCGCGCCAACGCGCGGTCGTATCGTCGCGAAAGCCGCGCGCCTGCTCGAAGAGAACAAGGAAGAGGTCGCGCAACTGCTCACGCGTGAAGAAGGCAAGACGATTGCTGAATCTCGTGGCGAGCTCCAACGCTCGATCAACGTCGCCGAGTTTTGCGCCGGCGAAGCGCGACGACTGAACGGCGAGACGATTCCTTCCGAATTACCGCTCAACTTCGCTTACACGATCAAACAACCGATCGGCGTCGTCGCTTGTGTGACGCCGTGGAACTTCCCCGTTGCGATTCCGATCTGGAAGATCGCGCCGGCTTTAGTCGCCGGCAACACCGTCGTGTTCAAACCAGCATCGATCACTCCCGCCACGGCGGTGCGTATCACCGAGATCTTCGAAGCCGCGGGAATACCGCCCGGCGTTCTTAATCTCGTGCTCGGCTCCGGCTCCGAAGCCGGCGACGAGATCATCAACCATCCGGCAGTGAAAGCGATTTCGTTCACGGGCTCGAACGGCGTCGGCATTCATCTCTACGAACAAGCGTCTCGCCGCGGCGCGAAAGTGCAGTGCGAGATGGGCGGCAAAAATCCCGTCGTCGTACTCGAGGACGCAGACATGGATCTCGCCGTTGAATCTACGGCGCAGGGCGCGTTCGGATCGTCAGGCCAACGTTGCACTGCGACGAGCCGCGCGGTGGTCGTGAATGATGTGGCGGACGAGTTTGTGCAGCGCATCGCGAAGCGAGCGG
>DASXXL010000220.1:0-3080 GCA_036503085.1 Pyrinomonadaceae bacterium
CGGCCTCGAAAATCCGGATAAGGTTCAGCTTGAAAAAGGCGCGCCCCAAGCGGAGTACAGAGTTTTGCGCGAACAGTGGGAGAAAGAGTTGCACGGCGAGTTGAAAGACCAGTCGGGCAATCCCGTTGGCATGCCGATCGATCAGGCGATGAAGCAGGTCGTCACCGGCAATGCTTTGCATGCACGCGCGCAGACTGCGCCGGGAAAACTTCAGGACTACGCGATCAGTTTGCCTTCGGATTCAAGCTCCGGTCGCGAGACATTAAAGAGACTGCAATGAAAGTAAGTACTGGGACCGCAGGCGTCTCGCCTGCATTGAACCTAAACTTGCGCCAGATAGGGATGCAGGCGGGACGCCTGCGGTCCCAGGGCGGGAAAGTTTTATTAGTGATTTTGTGGGTGACGCTCGCGTGGGCCACTGTGCCGGCGCAAGCGCCGCCGGGGCCGAGCTCGCCGCTTTACGGCGCGCGACCCGAGTCGGGAAACGTTTCTTCCGGTTTACCAGCGCCGCTGCGCGACGTGAAGATCGAACAGAAATTGAACCAGCAACTGCCGCTGGATCTCACGTTTCGCGATGAAAGCGGACGCGAAGTGAAACTCGGCGAGTTCTTCGGCCGCAAGCCCGTCGTGCTCGCGTTCGTCTACTACGATTGCCCGATGCTCTGCACGCAAGTGCTCAACGGCATGGTCACGTCGTTTCGCGTGCTGCCGTTTGAGATCGGCAAAGAGTATGACGTGGTAACGATCAGTTTCGATCCACGCGAAACACCCGCGCTCGCACAGAAGAAAAAGAACGTCTACGTCAACTACCTGCCCGAGAAAATGCGCGCCGACACCGCGAGCGGGTGGCACTTCCTGACGGGCGACGAAGCGAACATTCAAAAGATTACCGAAGCCGCGGGTTTTCACTATCACTACGACGAGAAGACGCAACAGTTTGCGCACGCGAGCGGCATCATGCTCGCAACTTCAGCGGGAAAACTCTCACGCTACTACTACGGTATCGAGTATCCCGCGCGCGACCTGCGGCTCGGTCTGATCGAAACTGCCGCCGGCAAGATCGGTTCGCCGGTCGATCAGTTGCTGCTCTACTGCTACCACTACGATCCGGCGACGGGTAAATACGGCGCGGCGGTGATGAATATCGTTCGCCTCGCCGGCGGTGTCACGATCCTCGGTATCGTCGCGCTGTTGGTATTTCTCAGACCACGCAAACGCGCCGTGACCGAACCGAAAACTGGAGGAGCCACACTGTAATGCAGTCATGGATTCCACTGGTTCCGGAGAGCGCCTCCACGTTTTCGTGGAAAGTCGACGCGCTCTATTTTTACCTGTCAGGCGTGACGCTCTTCTTTACGCTGCTGATCTCGGCTACCCTGGTCTTCTTCGTGATCCGTTACCGGCGGCGTACTCCCTACGAGATTCCGCGTCCGATTGCGGGTTCGCACAAGCTCGAAACGCTTTGGACCATCATTCCCTTCCTGATCGCGATGACGATGTTTGGCTGGGGCGCGCGGCTTTACTTCGAGCAGTACAAGCCTCCGGCAAACGCGATGGAGATTTACGTCGTCGGCAAGCAGTGGATGTGGAAACTGCAACACGCCACTGGTCAGCGCGAGATAAACGAACTCCACGTTCCCGTCGGTCGCAAGATCAAATTGATCATGACATCGGAAGACGTGATTCACGACTTCTTCGTGCCCGCGTTTCGCACGAAGGCCGACGTGGTGCCGGGCCGCTACACGACCATTTGGTTTGAAGCAACCAAGCCCGGCAAGTATCACCTGCTCTGTGCTGAGTACTGCGGCATGAACCACTCGGGCATGACGGGCTCGGTGTACGTGATGGAGCCGCGCGAGTTTGATAACTGGCTCAGCGGCAACGCGGGCAATGCCAGCCCGGCCGCGGCGGGCCGCGAGTTGTTCCAGACGCTCGGCTGCGTTTCGTGTCACGGCGCGAACGGCGAAGGCGGACGTGGTCCAACTCTCGCCGGACTTATCGGCAGGCAAACGCCGCTCGAAGGCGGACAAAGTATCAAGGCGGATGAAGCTTACATCCGCGAGTCGATTCTGAATCCGCAGGCGAAGATCGTCGCGGGCTTTCCGCCAATCATGCCGACGTTCCAGGGCCAGGTTACAGAGGACCAGTTAGTACAGTTAGTCGCATTCATTAAATCATTGTCGCCTGGCGGAACCGCCGCGCCTGCGGGCGCGGGCGCCGCTTCGCAGGCAGCGACACCGCTTCCGTCGCCGAGGGCGTCGGGCTCGCCTACGGAGCATATCCACTAGGCGCGGGGAAAAGTTTTATGCAAGCAATAGAGTCATTCGAAGTACCAACACCACCAAAGGTCAACTACATCAACGCCCAATACGGGTTGAAGTCGTGGTTGTTGACCAAAGACCACAAACGTATCGCGCTGCTTTATCTCGCGTCGATCACGTTCTTCTTCTTCATCGGCGGCATTTACGCCATGATGATTCGCCTCGAGCTGCTGACGCCGCAAGGCGACCTGTTGCAGTCGACCACTTACAACAAGGTCTTCACGCAGCACGGCATCATCATGGTCTTCTTCTTTCTCATCCCGTCGATACCGGCGACGCTGGGAAACTTTCTGATCCCGATGATGATTGGCGCGAAAGATCTCGCCTTTCCCAGGATAAATCTGCTCAGTTGGTACATCTACATGATCGGCGGCATCGTCACGATTTACGCGTTGCTCGCCGGCGGCGTGGACACGGGTTGGACGTTCTACACGCCATTCAGCACAACGTTTTCAAACTCTTACGTCGTCGCCACCGGTCTCGGCATTTTCATCAACGGCTTTTCGTCGATCCTGACCGGACTCAACTTCATCGTCACGGTCCACACGATGCGCGCACCCGGCATGACCTGGTTTCGCATGCCGCTCTTTATCTGGTCGATGTACGCGACCAGCCTGATCATGATCCTCGGCACGCCGGTGATCGCGATCACGATCCTGCTCGTCGCGTTTGAACGCATCGCGCACGTCGGTATTTTTGATCCGGCACTCGGCGGCGATCCGATCTTGTTCCAGCACATGTTCTGGTTCTACTCGCATA
>DASXXL010000221.1:0-3818 GCA_036503085.1 Pyrinomonadaceae bacterium
CGAGAACAGGGATGAACGACAGGCCGCGAATCAGCGCGTGCGTCAAGCGAACATCGCTCTCGACCAGGCCCTCGACACCGATCCACCGGACGAAAACCTCATCGAGCAACGAATAAACGACCTCGCTGCTGCTCAAGCGGCGCAGTTACGCATGAGAATTCACACCGAAATAAGAATCCGTCGCGTCCTTCGCCCCGAACAGATCACGACCCTGCGCCGTCTGCGCCTCCAGATCCGCGACGTCATGAACCCTCAACGCCTCAACCGCCCCAACCAACCCCTCCGTCCGCAGCCGTAGGAACGAAGCCCGTGGGCTAAACTCAACAGTATGAACGCTGACGACCTCATCACAATCGACTTGGACATTCTCGGCGGTGTACCTGTTTTTAAGGGAACACGCGTACCGATTAAGACTCTGTTTCAGTACCTTGAAAACGACTACTCGCTTGAAGAGTTTTTGGAGTGCTTCCCCTCGGTAACTCGCGACGCGGCACGGCAGGTCTTGGAGAGCGCCGAAGGCGCGGACAGAAGGTAGCCAGGGGCAGCATGACGCGAAGCGGCGTGCGCAGTCCTTGGAATGTAGAACAAAAACGGAGCAGACCTGAAAGGGCGATATACACGTCGCCGCAACATTCTGTCGGCCCTTCGGGCCTCAACTCATCAGCTTCGAGATCCAGGGGCGGCGCGCGCGCTTCGCTCGCGCTGGCCCCTGGCTACCTTCTGTCCGCACCTTCGCTGCTCACACGTTGTCTAACGCTGATCCTAATAGCGTTGCAATTTCAATCCACCACTAAACCCGATCTTGAGCCGCTTGACGCGTCGCACGCAATTTGCGCATGATAGGCCGCTCTTTTCAAAGTAGTGCGCCTCGTTTGATTGGTCTAATTAGCTCTCAATGAACTTCGCCACGCGCGCTCTGCTCGAGTTGCAGGAGACGACGCTGATGGCGGCGCGCGCCGCCCGCGGTCTCTTCAAGCGACCCCGTTATATCCCGGAAACTATCGCCCAAATGGACGCCATCGGCGTCGGGTCACTCACCATCATCATCCTCACGGGCTTCTTTACCGGCGGCGTGCTCACGGTACAAACGTTCCCCACGCTCAAAAGCTACGGCGCCCAATCGCAAACCGGTTATCTCGTCGCAGTCTCGCTCGTGCGCGAACTCGGACCAGTCCTCTGCGCACTTATGGTCACCGGCCGCGTCGGCTCAGCCATTTCAGCCGAGCTCGGCTCGATGGTCGTCTCGCAACAGATCGACGCCATGCGCGCACTCGGCACCGATCCGATTCGTAAACTTGTCGCGCCGCGTCTGCTCGCTTTGCTTATCAGTCTGCCGCTGTTAACCGTACTGGCCGACACACTCGGCATCGTCGGGGGCTGGGTCACCGCCGTCGCGCTCTACTCCGTTTCGTCGAGCGTCTTTATCTCCTCGGTGCGGGAAGGCATTACCACCGACGATCTGGTGGGCGGTATCGTCAAGCCAATCGTCTTCTCGCTGATCATCGGCGCAATTGCGTGCCGTCAGGGTCTCAGCACCGGAGGGGGAACGGTCGGCGTCGGCCGTTCAACCACGCGCGCAGTAGTGATGGCTTCGATTGTGGTTATTATTGCCGACTACTTTCTCGCTAAAGCGCTTCAGGTTATCCTAGGCACTACCTAGGACCTTCGTTATTACCGGAACCGGATGTCAACCGAAATACACGACACTCGAGAAACTGTCAGCGAACAGGCGCAGGAATCCACTTTTCACGAAGTCGACGATCGCCAGCGCGCAATCCCAGCGATTGAGTTTCAGGACGTGGTGCTTGCTTTCGACGAACGAGTGATCCTCGATCATCTCAGTTTCAAAGTGATGAAAGGCGAGACGAAGATCATTCTCGGCGGCTCGGGCGGCGGCAAGTCGACGATCATCAATCTCGTGCTCGGCCTGCTCAAACCTGACGAGGGCCGCATACTGGTTGACGGCGAAGATGTCACCGACTACAGCGAAGAACAGATGATGCGCGTCCGCAAGAAGATCGGCATGGTCTTCCAGGAAGGCGCATTGTTCGATTCACTTTCCGTTTATGACAACGTCGCTTTCCGCCTGCACGAACAAGGCGTGCCGGAAGATGAAGTCGAGCCCGAAGTGCGACGCATGCTGCGCTTCGTTAACCTCGAAGATGCAATCGACAAGATGCCGGCCGAACTGTCGGGCGGTATGCGCCGGCGCGTCGGCATCGCGCGCGCTCTCGTCGGCGATCCCAAGATCGTGCTATTCGACGAACCAACGGCCGGACTCGATCCGCCGACCGCGCGCACGATCTGCGAGTTGGCGATGAAGCTGCGCGACCTCGAAGACGTGTCGTCGATCTTCGTCACCCACGAGATGAACAACGTGCAATACATCTGTTCCGAGTACGCCGTGGTTGATGAAGACGGCAAGGTCGTGTTCGAGCGTGAAGGCGAACGCCTTTGCCTCATCAACAGCAAGGTGATGATGATGCGCCAGGGCAAAGTAATTTTCAGCGGCACAGACGAATCTCTGCGCAAAGCTGAAGACCCGTATATCCACCGGTTCCTGCGCGGACATTAAGAAAGGATGCTATGCCTCGATCGACGAGCAATGTAACCCTGAGCCAGTTGCGTGTGGGCATCTTCGTGCTGATCGCGATTGGTGTGCTGATCTTTTTGATCCTCAACGCCTCCGGCGACATCAACCCGTTCAGCCGCAAGCTGCACCTGAAAGCGCGCTTTGTCGACGCGAACGGATTGCGTGAAGGTTCGGAAGTGCGTCTTGCCGGTGTACGCGTAGGCAAGGTCGACAACATCGTCCTGCTGGAACCGTCGCAGGTGCCGAACGCGCCGCGTGTCGAGGCGCAGATGGTGATCGATTCGACGATCGACGGCCGTCCGGCAAACGAGCGCATTCGTTCGGATTCACAAGCGCAACAGGGCTCGCCGAGTCTGCTCGGCAACGAGATGCTGATCAACATCACGCCGGGCACCGCGATGGGCCAACCGGTTGCAGATGGCGCGATCCTGCCGTCGTCGTCTTCGAACACCGTGAACGACTTCGCCACTTCCGGCACAGACCTGGCCCAGCGTCTCAGCAAGTTGTCGGATCAAATCAGCGACATCGTGGTGAGTGTGAAAAAGGGCGAAGGCACGATGGGCCGCCTGTTCAGTGACGAAGCTCTTTACAACAATCTCAACGCCACCATCAACGAAACTCAGGACCTGATGACCCGCCTTCGTTCCGGTAATGGTTCGGCGGGAAGATTCATCAACGACCCGGCGCTTTATAACAACGCAAATGACATCGCCGTTCAGTTGAGGTCGATCGCCGACGACCTGCGTTCCGGCCGCGGCACTGCGGGCAAGTTGTTAACTGACGACGAACTCTACGTCCGCATCAATCGCACGGCCGAACGACTCGACCGCTCAATCGACCAGATCAATCTTATGATTGCCGACGTCAACGCCGGACACGGAACACTTGGCAAGCTGCTCAGAGACGAACAAGTCTATAACGATGCACGCGCGGCAATCGCGCGTTTCAATACCACGGCTGAACGCATCGACGGTCTCGTCGCGGCGGCGCAACGCGGCGAAGGCACGGTCGGCAAGTTGCTTAACGACGAGACGCTTTACACCAACGTGAACCAGTTATCGTCGGAAGGCGTGAAGATGCTTTACGACTTCCGTCAGAACCCGAAGAAATACCTGACGATCAAGTTTGAGCTGTTCTAAACACCGTGTTTATTCGGTCTGCCGCTATCGTGTTGCTGCTGGTCCAGGCGGCCATTGCGCAACACGCAGATCACCGTCACGAC
This sequence comes from Pyrinomonadaceae bacterium, assembly GCA_036503085.1. Taxonomy (GTDB): domain Bacteria; phylum Acidobacteriota; class Blastocatellia; order Pyrinomonadales; family Pyrinomonadaceae; genus PSRF01. Next base: position 3,816 of record DASXXL010000221.1, read on the forward strand.
CCG
>DASXXL010000222.1:0-3398 GCA_036503085.1 Pyrinomonadaceae bacterium
CGGTAGCGCGTGATTTCAGGCGATTCCCAAAATCTGCGCCGCGGCGGCTGATGGCGCGATTTTGGTTCAGCAGGCTCGTGGTCGCGCCTGGCGCCCGTTGCTTCCATTGCAGTCACGTCCGCCATGCGCAGGCGGATTTACTTTTTACTGTCCGTCCAAACCCAGTCGCAAACTTCGGGCGGGTCCTCGAAATGTTCGTGCGCGTAGTCAGAGGCGGATTCGAGCGCGTCGCGGCAGCGCTGGGTCAACACGCTCGTCGCAATGTCGGGCCGGTTCGCGCGTTGCAGCGCCGCCATCACAATGTGATAACGGCTGATCTCATTCAGCACCACCATCTGAAATGGCGTCGTCGTGGTCCCCTGCTCGTTGAAGCCGCGCACGTGGAAACGGTCGGCGCGTGGGCGGCCGTGCACGATGGCGTGCAGCGCGCGCTGGTAACCGTGGAAAGCAAAGATGATCGGCTTGTCTGCGGTGAATAGCTCGACAAATTGCGATTCGCTCATCCCGTGGGGGTGGACTTCAGGAGGGAAGAGCGTCATCAGATCGACAACATTAACAACACGCACGCGGAGATCGGGCGTATGCTGACGTAACCACCACGCTGCGGCGACGATCTCCTGTGTGACGACATCGCCCGCGGACGCGAGCACTACATCCGGCTCGGCGTCGCCGGAGTTGCTGGCCCATGTCCATGTTGAAGCGCCGCGCGCGCAATGCTCCTTTGCCGCGTCCAGGTTCATCCACTGTAGTTGCGGCTGTTTGTCGATGACGATCAGGTTTACGTAGTTGTGGCTGCGGAGGCAGTGATCGGCAACCGACAAAAGACAGTTCGCGTCGGGCGGCAGATAGATGCGTGTAACAGTTCCGCGTTTCGACAACAGGACGTCGATAAGGCCCGGCCCTTGATGACTGAAGCCGTTGTGATCGTTGCGCCAGCACGTGGAGGTGAGGAGCAGATTCAACGACGCGATCGGCGCGCGCCACGGCAAACGGCGCGCTTCCTCGAGCCATTTCGTGTGCTGCACGGTCATCGAGGCCGAGACCATCGCAAAGGCTTCGTAGGTGACGTAAAGGCCGTGGCGCCCGGTGAGCAGATAACCTTCGAGCCAGCCTTCGCAGAGATGCTCGCTGAGAACTTCCATCACGCGGCCGTCGGCGGTGACGTGATCGTCGATGCTAATCGTGCGTCCGGTGAAGCAGCGATTCTCGACTGCGAAGACATCGCCAAGACGGTTGGAGTTAATTTCGTCCGGACAGGTAATGCGGAAGTTCGCTTCTGCTTTGTTCAGACTAAACACGTCGCGCAGCATCTTGCCGAATTGCCGCGTTGATTCGTGGCGTTCCGTCGCGGGCGCATCCACGGGCAACGCGTACTTCGCGTAAACAGGAAGATTGAGCGGCTTCAACAACGTTCCGCCGTTCGCGTGTGGATTTGCCCCCATCCGGCGATCCCCTTTCGGCGCGAGGCTCGCCAGTTCTTCGATGAAGCGGCCATTTTTATCGAAGAGCGCTTCCGGCTGATAGCTGCGCATCCACTGTTCAAGCAGCGCGAGATGCTCGGCATTCTCGCGTACATTCGCGAGCGGCACCTGATGCGCGCGGAATGTTCCTTCAATCGGGAAACCATCGACTTCAGCCGGACCTGTCCAGCCTTTCGGCGTGCGAAGGACGATAGCCGGCCATTGCGTATCAGGCTGAGACTCATCGCGACGCACGTCGTTCTGGATGCGGCGAATCCACGCGTAAGATTGATCGAGCGCGGCGGCGAAAGTTTGATGAACGTGCGCCGGATCGTCGCCTTCCACGAACAGCGGCTCATATCCACTCGCCTCGAGTAGTGCGCGCACATCGTCATCCGAAGAGCGACCGAGCGCAGTGGGGTTTGCAATCTTGTATCCGTTCAGATGCAAAATCGGCAGCACCGCTCCGTCTCGCGCGGCATTCAGATACTTCACGCTTTTCCACGACGCGGCGAGCGGGCCGGTTTCCGCTTCCCCATCGCCGACCACCGCCGCGACGATCAAATCGGGATTATCCCAAGCCGCACCGAAGGCGTGCGCCAGCACGTAGCCAAGCTCACCGCCTTCGTGAATCGATCCCGGCGTCGGCACGCTGACATGACTCGGAATGCCGCCGGGCGTGGAAAAGCGCCTGAACAACTGACGCATCCCGCCCGTGTCCTGACTGACGTTCGGATAGATTTCCGAGTAAGTCCCTTCGAGATAAACATTCGCGACCAGAGCAGGTCCGCCGTGTCCCGGTCCGGCGAGATAAATGACGTTCGCGTCCTGCTCGGTGATCAGCCGATTCAAATGCACGTAGATCAAACTCAAGCCAGGCGAGGTTCCCCAATGACCGAGGAGACGCGGCTTGATGTGCTCCGGCCGCAGTGGCTCACGCAGCAATGGATTCTCCTGCAGGTAAATCTGTCCGATCGTTAGGTAATTCGCGGCCTGCCAGTACCGCTGCATCCGCTCGAGCAACTGCGGTGCGAGCGGACCACTCGCGGGCGGCAGCGCATGGGTTTGCGGCTTCTCTTGCGCTTCGACTGCGCTCGAAATCGAGGTATCAAATGTGAACATCACATATTCCTTTCTTTCAGTAACGCGACGACGTGTCTGGCAATCACCAGCTCTTCGTCGGTCGCCATTACTCGGACGACGACACGGCTGTCTCCAGCCGAGATGACGGCTTCGTGAGCGACGTTGCGTTTACCATCCAACTGTAAGCCCAGATACTCGAGGCCGCGGCAAATCTTCTCCCGCACAAGAGCTGCATGTTCGCCAACACCCCCTGTGAACGCAATCGTCTCGACGCCACCGAGCGCAGCCGCGAGCGCGCCGAATTGTTTACGTGCGGTGTAGCAGTAAAGCTCGATTGCCTCGGATGCCTGCGAGTCTGATGCGGCGTGCTCAAGTAGGTCGCGCATATCTGCGCTGTGACCAGATACACCGAGCAACCCCGACTCTTCATTCACCAGCTTCTCAACTGCGTCGGGCGTCATTGCGCGCGTTCTGGCGAGAAACGTCACCACCGTTGGGTCGAGATCACCGCAACGAGTGCCCATCATCAGTCCTCCTGTCGGCGAGAAACCCATGCTTGTGTCCACGCTGACGCCGTCACGCACGGCGGTAACGCTGGCGCCGTTACCGAGATGCGCCACCAGCAATCGGCCACTCGCTTGTCGCGCATCGATTTGCTTCAGCTGGCTTATAATCGATTCGCACGACAATCCATGGAACCCGTATCGCCGAACGCCCGCCTCTGTGGTCCAGCCCGGGAGTGGATAACGTTGCGCCACACAGGGCATCGAGCGGTGGAATGTCGTATCAAAACAGGCGAACTGCGGCACGTGGGGAAAACGCCGCATGAGCAAATAAATGACGGATAGGGACTGA
>DASXXL010000223.1:0-1747 GCA_036503085.1 Pyrinomonadaceae bacterium
CCGAACGATCTGCTGTTTCTTTACACCGACGGTTTGAGCGAGGCGCTGAACGCGGACGGCGATGAGTTTGGCATCAGCAGAATCATGGAAACGTTGAAGTCGGTGGCTTCGCTGTCGGCCGATCGGATTCGTGATGTCGTCGCTCGCAGTGTCAAGGATTGGTGCGCCGGCATGTCGCTGTACGACGACCTGACGTTTGTGGTGATGAAGGTGAAATGACGATGAGAAATTTCGTTCAGGACTTGCGCTACGCAATGCGGATGATGTGGAAGCGACCGGGCTTTACTTTGATTGCCGCGCTCACTCTCGCGCTCGGTATCGGCGCGAACACGGCGATCTTCTCGGCGGTCAATACTGTGTTGCTCAAGCCGCTTCCGTTTCCGGAATCAGAGCAACTCATCGACCTTGCAGAGACATTTAAGCCGAATGGCTACGGCACGGTTTCGGTGCCCAACTTCGAAGACTGGAAAAATCAGAACAGCGTGTTCGCAGGGATGTCGGCTTACTGGTTCACCAGCTTCAATCTCGATCGCGGCGACACGCCGGAGCGTTTGGTCGGCGTAAACGTGAGTGCAAACTATTTCGACGTGCTCGGAGTTCGTCCAACGCTCGGCCGCACTTTCAGCGCCGGTGAAGACGTCGCCGGACATGAACACGTGGTCGTGGTCAGCAATGAACTCTGGCAACGCAGCTTCGCCGCGGATCCGTCAATCATCAATCGCACGGTTCGTTTCAACGGCCAACCGTACACCGTCATCGGCGTGATGCCGCGCGAAATGTCTGCTTTGTCCAGCACGGTCCAGGTGTGGTCGCCGCTTGTGTTTCCGGAAAGCGATCGAGCTAATCGAGAGAATCACAAGTATCGCGTGATTGGCCGGTTGAAGCCGGGCGTCACACTCGAACAGGCGCGCGAACAGATGAACCTCGTCGCGCAACATCTCGAAGAGCAATACAAGAACGGCCGCGGCATTCGGCTGATGCGAGTCGAAGACTTGTTTGTCGCAAACGTGCGTTCGCCGCTGTTGCTGCTGATGATCGCGGTCGGGTTTGTGTTGCTGATCGCCTGCGCCAACGTCGCGAACCTGCTGCTCACGCGCGCTACGGTGCGTCGTCGCGAGATCGGCATTCGCGTCGCGCTTGGCGCCCGACAAGGCCGCTTGGTCCGGCAGTTTTTGACTGAAGGCCTGCTGCTGTCCGCGATTGGCGGCGTGATGGGCATCGCGTTGGCGTGGTGGACCATGCGGATACTCGGCAAAGTCGTTTTTCCTTTCCTGCCGCGTTCGCAGGAGATTCGCATCGATGCGCGAGTGTTGCTGTTCACGTTAGCAGTGGCGAGCCTGACGAGTGTTATCTTCGGTTTGATTCCCTCGCTTCAGGTCAGACGAGACGACGTGCAGCGGACGTTGAAAGAGGGCGGCAACACGATGTCGGGCGGTGTTGCCGGTGGTTTGCTTCGTTCGGTTTTGGTGATCGCTGAAGTTGCGGCGGCCGTCGTGTTACTCATCGGCGCGGGTTTGATGATTCGTAGCATTCAGCGCGTTCGACAGGTGCAACCCGGACTCGAAGCAAAGAACCTGCTCACGGCCAAACTTGCGTTACCGCAAGAGAAATATCGCGATGCCGAAGCTGCGGTTCGTTTCTACCAACAAGTGCTCGAGCGCGTTCGCATTTTGCCGGGCGTCGACTCGGCTGCACTGATCTCGCATATGCCGCTCGAGGAGTACGGTTACAACGGGAACATCTCCGT
>DASXXL010000224.1:0-6135 GCA_036503085.1 Pyrinomonadaceae bacterium
GTCGTAAAGTGCAAAGCCGTAATCAATGCCGCTAGCTGGGGTTCCTGAACATACTGAAGTTCATCGATAAACAGTACTAACGAAGTTCCCGCCTTTTGGGCGGCCGTTCCGACTACCTCTAGAAGTGCCTGCAAATCATGCTCAAGATTGCCGTTATCAGCCAGACCGGCCTCTGGTTCGAGATCGAACCCGACTTCAATGTCCCCGTACTTTAGTTTCAGTCCTTTGGCAAAGCCGGCAAGACCACGCAACCCACGCTGAGCGAAGTCCTTGGCGGCTTCGTTGCGCGAGAGGCGTAAAAGCGATTGTCGCAATTGCGGAGCCAACATCGCCGGGAGCGACCTACCCTCCGGAGCCTCCACTTGGATTGTGTGCGACCGATCCGCTTCTGCATCATCGCGCATGCGATTCAGCAAAACAGTCTTCCCGACGCCCCGAAGGCCCACCATCAGAACACTTTTTGTCGGCAACGAAAGCCTAACCCTTTTTATGGCGGTGCTGATGAATTGGCGTAGATCATCACGTCCGGCAAGTTCAGGGGGCGGGGTGCCGGCACCTGGCGCATATGGATTGGTTACAGGATCCATCGCGCGACAGTTTATATTGAGTTTAGCGAATTTACAAACCGAAGATAAAGTTACTAAGTTTGATATAACAGAATAGGTTTATCTCTGGTTATCATGAGCGAGGGGGTTTGAGCTCGTTGAAGAGATCGAAGAGGACATCGACATCGACGGGTTTCGGGACGAGTGTCAGGTAGCCGACGGAAAGCGCCCGCTGGCGGTCTTCGTCGCTGGCGTAGCCGGAGACGGCGATGGCCGGAACGTCGCCTAGTCCCGGGAGTTTTTTCAGTTGTCTCAGGAACTCGTAGCCGTCCACGTCCGGCATGCCGATGTCGGAAATCACAATGTCCGGGCGGCGGTCTTTGGCCGACTGTAGCGCTTCGGCCGCGGAAGCGGCGGTGATCACGTTTGCGCCCTTGTTGCGAAAGATCGCGCTCAGCAACATCAACGTGTCTTCCGAGTCTTCGACCACCAGCACGTCAAGGCCTTCAAAGGAGCGGGCTTTCTTCTCGACGATTTCCGCGGCAATCTTGGCCGCCGAGACGAGGCCGATGCGAAACGTGAAAGACGAGCCTTTCCCGACACCGTCAGACGTCGCTTCCAAACTTCCGCCGTGCATCTTCGCGAGAGCATCGGCGATGGCGAGGCCGAGACCGAGTCCGCCGTGGCGACGCGAAGTCGAGCCGTCCGCCTGACGAAAACGATCAAACACGTGCGGCAGAAAATCCGGCGAGATGCCGACACCGCTGTCGTCGACTGTGAGACGCGCTTCAAGGCCGTTGCTTTCAGTTGTGACCGTTACTTTGCCGCCCGGTTCGGTGAATTTGATCGCGTTCGAGAGCAGGTTCCAGGCGATCTGTTGCAGCCGCACTGGCTCGCCCATCACGACCAGCGTCTCCGGCGACAGGTTTACATCGAGATCAATATTGCGCGAGGCGGCGAGGCTGCGGACCGTGTCGAGCGCCGCTTTGACGATGACGTTCAGATCCGTCGGCCGCGGCTCAAACTGCAACTTGCCGGTCGCGATGCGCGACGTGTCGAGCAGGTCGTCGATCAGTCTTGCCTGCAACCACGCGTTTCGCTCGATCGCGTCGAGCGCCTGCGAAACACTCTTCGCGTCGAGGTTGCCGCTGCGGAGGAGTTTGATCCAACCGACGACGGGCGTGAGCGGCGTGCGCAGTTCGTGTGAGAGCGTAGCGAGAAAGACGTCTTTCGCACGGTTAGCTTCGGCGAGCTCGACGTTTAGACGCGTCAGTTCGGCGGTGCGCTCGGCGATGCGTTGTTCGAGATCGAGATTGAGTTGTTCGAGGTCGGCGCGCGCTTTCTGTTCGGCAAGCATCAGCTTGCGATGCTCGACGCCGCGGCGAATCGTGTGCTTCATCGTTTCGATGTCGCACGGCTTGACGAGATAATCGTAAGCGCCTTCCTGCAAAGCGGCGATGGCTGATTCGACCGATGCAAAACCCGTCAGCACAACCGAGATCGTCAACGGCGCGTTGCGCCGGATCTCGTTGAGCACCGCGAGTCCTTCGCCGGCTTCCATGTGCAAGTCAGTGAGAACGAGATCGTAATCGGCGGTGGCGAGCAATGAGATCGCTTCGTTGCCGCTGGACGCGGTGTCGACGGCGTAGCCTTCTTTTTCAAGTATGGCAGCGGTGGTGATGCGCAGGTTCTCTTCGTCGTCGACTACGAGGAGGCGAGCGTGGTCCAGCGCCGAAAAGAGTGACGAGATTTCAGGATTGCCGTTTCCCAGATGATCGAATGAACGACTCATTTAGTATTCGTCCGCTCCTTCTTGCCATCTTCGAGCACAGGGGAGTCAACCTGCAAAACGATACTGAAAACGGTGCCACGGCCGATGTCGCTACTGACCTCGATACGGCCGCCGTGTTGCCTGACAATGTCCTGCGTCACCCACAGACCGAGGCCGGTGCCTTTTTTACCCGTCGAGAAGAATGGATCGAAGATACGGGTGAGATCGTCGGCGGCAATACCGACTCCGCTGTCACTGAACTGGACCATGATCGACGGCTGCAACGCCTGATCGTAACGCGCTGTCGTAATCCGAATCTCGCCTTCGCTTGTAATGGCCTGCTGGGCGTTAAGAATCAAGTTGAGAAAGACTTGGCGTAACTGATCGGCGCGGGCGCGAATCGGGGGCAACAGCGGGTCGAGTTGCTTGATTATCTTAATGTGCTGCTGGCGCATTTTCTTTTCGAGCAGCACGAATGTTTCTTCGAGCACCTGATTGACGTCGACCCAATCGACCTCGCCGGGCCGCCGCGCGAAACCGAGCATCTGCCGAATGATGTGCGAAACGCGCTCCGTTTCTTTCCGCGCGATCTCCAAAAACCGCGAGTTCGAATCGAAGTCAGAGCTCGTTTGCATCAGATACAACGCATTCTTGATCGCTTCGAGGGGATTGTTGACCTCGTGCGCGATCGACGCAGCGAGACGACCGACGGCCGCAAGTTTTTCCGATTCAAACAACTGCTGCTCGACACGACGGCGTTCGAGCTCGCGAATCTCTGTCAGGTCGTGAAGGATCGAGACGACCGCCGTCACCTGGCCGGCTTCGTCCAACACTTCGCGCGCAGTGATCTCCATCGGCAGCGCGCGCCCGTCTTCGGGATCGATCAACTCAATCTCCGCCTGTCGCGCGGTTTCCGAAGCCGAAGCGAGTGTAGAGATAAACGACGTGAGCTTGACCGCGTTGGTACGAACGGCAGCCACGCCGGATTTGAACGAGTCGCTTTCCTGAAACAGCAGTTCGGCGCGGCGGTTGAACAAAATGAAGTTGCCGGCCGAGTCGCAGACGACGATCGGATGGCCGACGTTTTCGATGATTAGATCGAGACGATCGCGTTCGCGCCGCGAGTCGGCTTCGGCGTTCTGGAGTTTGGCGAAGTTGCGCGCAAGCTCTTCATTCGCTTCCCGCAGGTCGGTAACGTCGCGGAAGATCGAAACGAGACCGAGCGGCTCGCCGCGCCCGTTAGTCGCGGGCGTCGAGATCACTTCGAAGTGGATATCGGAACCTTCAATCGGATCGACGAGCGTGATGTCGCGTTGAATAACTTCCGACGATGAAACCGTCGCACTCGAAAGATACGCGGAGAACAACAAGTCATTCATCTTCAACGCGCGCCGTTTGCCCTCGCCAGCGTTAGCCGAACCACTAAACAACTCTTCCGCGCGCCGGTTCTGCAGCAGGATTTCGTTGTCGAGATCAGTAAGGACGATCGGGTCCGCGACCGACTTCATGATCGATTCGATCCATTGCCGCTCGCGTTGCAGTTTGCCGACTGTGGCGAGCAAACGTTCCTGGTGACTGGCGAGTGAGGCAACGATGCCGACGCGTTCAGAGAAGCGTTTGAGCAAGTCGAACGCCCCGTCCTCGAGCGTCTCGCGATCAGCGCCCACGTAAAGCACGCCGACGCGCGAACCACGTTCAAAGGTCCAATACTGACCAGGCAAACGCGCGGTTCGATCGCGTCCGGTGTTCGGCGGTAACTCGGCGATGCCGAAGAGCGGCAGCGCGAGCACGTCCTGCCGCCAGTTCATCTTGCCGAGAAACTGGCGTGATGATTCGTCTTCTTCGAGATTGAGCCAAAGTGGCTGGGCATCGTGGATGACGCGGACGCAGCGCGCGCCCGAGTCGAGTGGCATTTCCACTCTGGCCGCGGCGTGATCGTCCTGAAAACCGAGCGCGGCGCGAAAGCGTAGCTCTGCGTCGCGTTCGTTGACGATGGCAATTGCGGCTTGTGGGCAGCCGAAGTTGTGCACTATCGCTTCCAGGGCCAGGAGGAGTCGCTCCTGGAGTCTGGGCGTCGCCAGCATCTGCGTGGTGGTTTCGATGAAGACATCGAAATGACGCAGGTTGATGCGCTTTGGCTCCGCCATCGATCTGGAGGCTTGGAGGGCTAACTCTGACGGGACTTCACCCATATGCTCAACTTCTATTTCGCAGACCTTTGTCCAAACCGAACCGACAAACGTGAAACGTTATCTCTCAACCTCGACTGTAGTGCGACGCCGGGTTTCCGTTTCGACTGTCTCACCAGGACCGGTCAACACCGGGCGCGAAACCGCCGGCGTCAGACCCACCGCTTCGGCGTACTTGAGATAAGTGTCGATCGACGCCACGACCACGCGCGCCTCAATTGTAATGAGGTCAATACCCACCAGTGAAATGCGGACCCACGCATCGATAACGATACCTTTATCGAGCACGCGATCGAGAACGTCGATTAAACTAGTACCGCCTGGTGCTCTTTCGACAGCCATTTGCTTTGGTTCCTTTTCTAGAGTTTGAAAAAACCAGCATACTGCTTACGCGAGGACTGACGGCGCCCCTTGTTCTGCAAAACACTCGACAGGATTAACGCGATTCACAAGATTGCGATTGTGAAGTTGGACGTCATACTCCCTGAAAACATCCTGTCCATTCTGTATCCTGTCTAACTACGGCGCTTCGTTCTCACTTTGCGCGTCTTTATCTGACGCGTTGTTACAACCGGCTCGTTGCCGGCCTCACGAGCTGCCGCACCCAGCTTCCTGATTTCCTGTTCGAGTTCGGAGAGTCGTTCCCGAAGCTCAACGTTCTCCGCCTCGGCGCGCTCCGCCCGCGTGGTCAGATTAGTGTCGTACCGCCACCAGTTCAGACCAATTTGTTCGGCTTTGTCGATCGAACACACGAGCAACCGAATTTGTAAGGTGAGTAGTTCAACATTCGCCAGCGACACCTTGATGTCGCCCGCGATCACCAGTCCTTTATCAAGAATACGATCGAGAACATCAACCAGGCCCGGGGGACGGGCCGTTATCAGGGTAGACCGCTCTGTGGACACTTATCGCCCTCCACTCAGGGGGCGGCTTTACTCACAAAGCTTAGATGGCCGCCACCATAATCAACCTTGCCTTCCTTACTTGCGGGCGCAGACTGTTAAATCAAGCGCCCAATCGGACCAAGATCCAGATTCAGGTCTTCGTCCGCTAACCCAAACTGCGTTTTCAGCTCCTGGAGTTTGGCTTCCAGGCGCATGAGCGCCAATCCCAGCTCTTCGATCTGTTCAGGTGAGAGATCCCCGCCTTCCATACGACGGACCGCCTGCTTTTCGAGTAGACGGCGGATGAACTCGATCAGAGTAAGAACCAGCTTTGCCAGACCCTGCTCGACACCTTCGGCGTCGATATTGATCCGCGACGGCAAAGAGTCAGCCACACGACGAAGTTGCTCGACAAACTCCTCGGGGTGCGCGGTTTCTATTTCCGGCTCAGCCGGATGGGGGTTTTCGGGGGAAAACGCCATCAGCTTACTCCGAAGTGCGTTTTAAACTCAAGATCCATGTTCGCAAAACTATACGGGGCCCAGGGTCCGCTGAGCAGAAAGTGAAGATCCGGGCGTTGATGACGCGTCTCGGTGACCCGCGTCCTGAACTCATCGACCCGCGCGCGTTCGACCAGATGGGCCGCGGCCACGAGCATTTTTTCTGTCGGGCTGGTTTGAATTTGCGTCTGCTTCGCAACCGCCGCTACTTGATCCTTGAGCCACTCAGCAACCTGTTTCGCGGCT
>DASXXL010000225.1:0-23870 GCA_036503085.1 Pyrinomonadaceae bacterium
CCATCAGAGGCCATCTGCGCGATGTCCACAAACGTAAACTGAATCTGCAACAAGATTTTTCCCGGCCGCTGCAGAGTGATCGTTCCATCCACGAGCCGGTACTGATCGGCGATGCCAGACGAAGCAAACGACGTATCTTCAAACTGAATGTCGACCTTGCCGTGAATCGACTTTACGTTCGACCAGCGATTGACCTCCTGCACTAGTCGATCCTTGTTGGCTTCGGCGAGCGGCTCCAGGAGTTGCGGGACCTGAATCTTCCGTTTTGCCCCAAACAGACCACAACCCGTATTCAGCAGCAGGATCGAAGCAACGAAAACCGGCAGTATGAAACGAATGCGTCGGACTCTGGACGGGTCGAGTTGTTTGAGCATCAGCCTTAGAGCGCCAATCATACTTGAAATCACCCGATAAGTCCTCTTCGACCTATCGCTCCTACGAAGCTGTTTCTCAGTTGAGCTCCAATGGTTTCTTCTTAAACCGCGCGCGCAAGCGGTTGATTGCCTTCACAATGCTCGGACGACTTAACAACTTCTGTTCCAAGCGATGCTTGCCCGGAAAATCCAGGAACATGATGCCGAGCAACACCGTCAACAAACCCTGACCCGGCACGCCTGGAATCGACATCACGATGCCAAGCGCCACCAACAACGCTCCGCCGATGTTCTTGCCGATCACGCCCGCCGCGTGCAGCAACGGATGCGGCCCTGACCAGAATTTTGTCTTGCGGGACTTGCTGAAGTAATTCGCGGGAAGTTTGACGAGAATGAACGAAACGATAGCGAGATTGATTAAGAACGTCCCGACAAAGATCAGCGCTCCGATCAAAAATCCGCGCCAGGTAATTGACGCGATCAGTTCCGAGAGTGAGTCAAACATCAGCAATGCGGCGAAACGATTTCGGCTCTGGCTTTCAATAATGACTGCAATAAGTCGTCAACGATCTGTTTCGCCGGCCCTTCGAGTTGAAGCTGCGGATTTTCAGCAACTTCCCAAAACTCGTCAAGGCCGCGTCCGCCGGCGCGTTCAAGAGCGAGCGCTTCAACGAGCAAATCGATCACGTCCGCCGCTTTAACGAGCCGCGCTTCGAGCGTGCTTCGCTCTTCGTACTCGTGATAGAGCTGCGCGTAAAGCGCGCCATCGTTGTCGATCGCTTCCGTGAGATCGCGAAACGCCGCGGTCTCGGCGTGCTTGCGCGCCTCACTGCCGAAATACATCGTGGCCGTGCGCGGCATGTCGCCCACGCGCGCTTCGGCCCAATCGTGCAGCAACGCGAGCCGAAGTATCTTTTCGACGTTAACGGCAACGCCTTGTTTCGCTAGTTCATCGGCGAGCAGCATCGCCGTGACGCTCACACCGAATGAATGCGCGGCCACCGATTCGGTGCCGTTTGCAAACCCGCGCAAGACCCAACCCGTGCGGTCGAGACGTTTCAGTCGTTGTAATTCAACCAGAGTACTAAGCATCAAATACTCAAGCGCTCCGATGGAGTGTTACTCACCCCCAGCGGAGCGTTTGAAATTCACGTACTTTCCCGCTTATCGGCAACCAGCGTGCTGGCAGCCACAGGCTATTTCGGCAACATCGGTATCTTCTGCGTTCTCGCAATACTCGCTGCAGTAGTCGCTGTCACCTTCAGCCATACAGTTGCAAACACCATGTGCACATTTGTTGTCGTCGTCTGCCATTACCCTTCCCCTGCTGTTCGATCCCTTTTGTTTGGAGGCTGAGGTCAATGCTAGAACCGCGGCACCGAGCGGTCAAGCAATTCACGGCGCCGCGCGAACAATCACGGTGCGCCGGCGCTCGCCCAACGTGAGCACGAGCGGCTTGTCCAACTGAATCGGATGCGACTCACCATCGATCACGATCTCGAGGTTTGTATTTTCGCGTGTGAGCGGGGCGACCAACGTGTTTGGCGCGACGCGCGGCAAAAGATTGATGGCCACGAGTCGCCAGCTCGCCGGCTCGCAACGAATGCGCAACCCAGGCGCGTCTGTCTCAAACGATTCGTTGGTCGCGAGCGCGTCGGCTTTGAAAACTCCTTCGCCGCAACGTACGCCCGCCGCGTCGTAAAACGTGAGCAGGCCGGAGACGAACGCGTAAGGAATCGCGCTCACGTTCTTCACGACGATGCGAACGTTTGTGATCGGCGCTTCAGGCGAACCGTTCAGCGAGGTGGTGCGCAGCGTCGCTTCGAGTGCCGCGGCGCCGGTGCCATCCATAGCCACCGCAGCTTCGCTCAGCGGCACCCGCTTCTCGTTCGTCTCGGCCGGCGTAGTCCCCTGCGCGTTGGCAATCAAGGCGCTGCATAACACAAGCAAAAAGGCAGCGAGTTTTTTCATGACGTGGTCCCTTCGAGTTGGTCAGATTAATTACTCGCGAATCATCGCATACATCAACTGGTCTATCGTCTGGCCGTCCTTGGTGACGGCTTTTCTCATGCGGCCTTCAAAAACGTAGCCCGCTTTCTCCAGCACGCGGGCCGACGCGCCGTTCCAATCGAACACATGCGCGTAAAGGCGGCAGACATCGTAATTGGAAAAGGCGTAATCCGTCACGGCAATTAATGCTTGCGTCGCGATGCCGCGACCCCAGAAAGCCTCACCAAGCCAGTAACCAATCTCCGCCGAACGCCGCGCGACGTCGTGTTGGACCGTGAAACCGATGCCGCCCACAGCTTCGTCTCCGACGGCGATGGCGACGTTCGTTTCGGGTTTTAGATCGATAATGGTTTCGAGCCAGCGGCGTGCGTCGTTCGTCGTGTACGGATGCGGAAAGCGATCGCGCAGATTGATCCAGACGTTGCGGTTGTTGGCGTGGCGCACGATCGCGTCGCGATCGCGCCAATCCCAACTGCGCACAGTACACGTCTTGAGCTTCAGTTCCATTTGTCGATGCGCTGCAACACGGCAGCGCCGCGCGGCATGATGTAGCCGGGTCGATCTCCGACGACTTCGAGCGCTTCGGCGAGTGAACGCGCGGGAATCATGCGCATTCGTTTTACCTGTTCGTCAGGCAATTCGGAAATCAGGTGGACGCGATAGCGTTCGGCTTTCGTCAACAACGCCCATGCGGTCTGCCCGTTGACTTCGTATTCGCTCCGCAAACGATGTGCAAGCGCGCGTGCGTCCGCGCTGTCGAACCATTTCATAAAATCCGGACGGCCGAGACCGTCCGCACACTCCGCGAGCAGAACGACCGTGCCGCCATCGTTGCAGGCGTAGCTCGCCATGTCGAGCGCTTTGTGCGCCTGAATCAGGTTGATGTCGTAGGGAAACCCGCCGCAGCTCGCGATAATGAGGTCGCGCTTGGCGCGAACTGCGATCGAATGCTGTGCGAGGTAATGTTCACAAGCTGCACGATGCGCCGCGCGCCAGTCTCCGCAAAACAGCTTGACCGGGCGTTTCTGCGAGCCGACGATCGCGTTGATACCGAAACTTGGGTTTACCAACTGCGCCACGCGATCGCACTCTTCGTGAACGGCGTTGCCGTCCAGCAGCGCTGTGCCGACTCCGGCTCTGCGGGCCCCGGTTTCGAAGTCCAGCGCGAGCATGTGCGTCGCTTCGATCGTCTTTGCCGAAGCGAGACCGGGACAGATTGACTTGCGCCCGCCAGTGAAGCCGGCGAAGTAGTGAAAGTTGATGCCGCCAATCACGATCACGCGCGAGTATTCGTGCAACGTTCCACTCAACTCGACCTCCACGCCGCTCTCTGTCTTGCCAAACGAAGTGAGCTTTGCCGGATCGTAAGCGTCATGGTCGATGATCTTGAGACGCTGCACGATAAAGGGCGTCAGCAGCTCGCGCTTCTCCTCGTCGCTGACGCGACGATGAATGCCGGTCGCGAAGATCACAGCCATGCGCGCCGGCGAAACGCCGATCTGGACCAGCCGCCGCACGAGCAGGTTGACTAACTGCGCGCTGCCGGTGGGACGCGTCGCGTCAGACACAACAATGAGAACAGAGTCGTCGCTGTCGATGATTTCATCGATCGGCGGCGAGCCGATCGGTGAATCGAACGCCTCGCCTACAGCGAAGTCGGTTAACGGTTGTTCTGTGTGTTGGTCAGGCGAGATGAGAGCGAACTGATCGGCGTCCCACGTGAACTTGATCGTGCTGCGTCCGTAGCCGAGTTCGATCGCGTTCGTCATAGCGTCGCAGTCACAAGCCAAAGTCGATCATAGCGCGCTCGATGACGTGCAGTGCAGCGAAATCAGAGTCGCCGGCCGTGCGCGCTTCCGCCAGCCACTTCCGCAATTGCCGCGCCTCCTCCAGCGAGCCGATGCGGCACGCGCCCGTGAGCGCCAGCGTGACCAGCGCGTCGGGCGCGCCGTGAGTCACCAGCGCCGCTTGTAACGCTGCCTGTTCGCGCAGATCGAGTGTGAGCAATAGACTGAGTTCCATCCGGGTTTAATTTCTTTCGGAACGGAAACACGCGGTCCCCGCGTGACAAAAATGGAACGTCTCATCTTCGAAATCCGGCGTTTCCATTTGAATCGTCAGATGGTCCACGCCAAAACGGTCGTGCAGCTTCATGCGCAACTCGCGCAGCAAGTCCGGTTGCGAAATACTCTCGGCGTGAATCACATGCGCGCTCAACGCCTCGCGCCCGGAAGTGATGGTCCAAACGTGCAGATCGTGAACCGCGGCCACGCCCGCCGTCGCGAGTATCTCATCTTCAACGGCAGCGAGGTTTATGTGCGCCGGCGTGCCCTCGAGCAGCACGTTCGTCGACTCGCGAATCAATCGCACCGAGCCCCAAATGATCAGCAAACTGATCACGACGCTGAACACAGCATCCGCGGCGTACCAGCTAAACAGCCACATACAAACGCCGGCCAGAATCGCCGCGACAGAGCCGAGCGCGTCGCCCATTACGTGCATCGACGCGCCGCGAATGTTCAGGTCAATCTCCTCCGGCGCGTGCAGAATCCACGCGCAGATCAAGTTGACGAGGAGACCGCCCGACGCGACCAGAATCATCGGTCCCGTGCGCACCACCGGCGGCGCGAGCCACCGCTCGTACGCGCCGTAAAAAATGAAAAGCGAAATGATCACGAGCGCGACGCCGTTAACGAGCGCCGCGATTATCTCAAGACGATAGTAGCCGAAAGTTTTTCTGGAAGTTGCCGGACGCGAAGCGAACCACACGGCCGTTAACGCGAGCACCAACGCGGCGACGTCGGTGAGCATGTGACCCGCGTCGGCGAGCAACGCGAGTGAGCCGGTCCACCAACCACCAACCGCTTCCGCGATCATGTAGATGAGCGTCAGCGCCAACACCAAACTCAAGCGCCGCCAGTTGTCAGACGAACGGCGATGCTCGTGAGCGTGAGAGTGTACCGGATGAACGTGGGATTCTTTCGACCTTGCCGCTTTCATCACCACAAAATAATGCCAGCGACGAGGACGAACTACAAAGCGGTGAGACCGGATGCGCTGTAGAACTCGCGATAGAGTTCGTTGAATTCGCGGAGGGCAATCTCCATGACGCGACTGAGCTCTTCGAGATCGTTGATGTTGACGACGGCGTTGACGTTGTTGAGAAACGCGGCGTGCGCATCCATCGTGCGCAGCGAAGGCGATAAGAGGACGAAGAACAGCCGGCGTCGTTGGTTGGGCCGCAGCACGTTTACTTCGCGAACCACGAACGCCGATCCCTGCTCCGCGGCATCGAACTGCGGCTCGAGTAACACGACGTCCAACTGCTTCGAACGCATTGTCTCGATCGCCTGGCGCGTCTCTTCCGCAACAAAAACTTCGTAATCGTCGTCGCTTAGTTTTTTCGCTATCGGCTCACGATAAGGTTCCGACACGCACACCAAAGCCTTACGCTTGTTCCACGCCGGGCGCGCGTTGGGATTCTCTGTCTCACGGCCGCTGCTCTTCGCCAGTAACTCCGCGAGCATCTGCAGCGCTTCGTTCGCTGAACTCGCTTCGACCGTCGCCGGCTTCGCTACCGGTTCGTAAGCGCGCGCGGTTGGCTGTTCGAAACGGTCCGTCGACGGTGAACCACCGACGCCGAGCGCGCTCTGGTCCAACGCGGGATTCGCGCCGCCCGAGCTGATCGTGGCGCTACACTTCGGACAACGCACATTGAAGGGGCGGTTCGGCGACTTCTCTTCCACCTGAAGACGCGTCGAGCATTTTGGGCAAACGATGATCATGTGTGAATCGATTTAAGCCCGGGCTATTCGATCATGCCGAGCATAGAGCCGGAGTCGGAGAAGGTACTGGCGGGCAGGCCGTCGACTTCGCGGCGAATGAAATCTTCGGCCGCGGTCATGCCTTGCAGCGACAGGAGCAGATTGTTTTGGTTAGTCGCAAACGCGAGTCCGTCTTCGAGTGAAACCACGTTCGATTGAATCAAGCCGTGAATGACCGTGTCGAAGTCCTGCATGCCGTCGAGCTTGCCGTCACGCATCGCATCGAGCAACGACTTGCCTTCTTCTTCACCGACTTCGATGTACTCACGCGTGCGCGGGCTCGAACGCAGGATCTCGACTGCCGCGACGCGCCCGGAGCCGTCGGCTTTAGGAATGAGTCGTTGCGAAACGATGTAACGGAACGTTTGCGCGAGGCGCGTTCGGATCACTTTCTCTTCGTTCTTGGGATAGAGACCGATGATGCGGTCGACAGTTTTCGAAGCGTCGATCGTGTGCAGTGTTGAGAGTACGAGGTGGCCCGTCTCGGCTGCTTCCAAAGCGATCTCCGTGGTTTCGAAGTCGCGCATCTCGCCGATCAGGATCACTTTCGGCGCCTGGCGCAGCGTCGCGCGCAAGGCTGAGGGAAAGTCGCGCGTGTCGTGACCGACTTCGCGTTGATTGATCGTCGAGTGCTTGTGCAGGTGGAGATACTCGATCGGATCTTCGATCGTGACGATGTGATACTGCTTCTTCTCGTTGATGATGTCGATAATGGCCGCTTGCGTCGAGCTTTTGCCCGAGCCGGTCGGGCCGGTAACGAGCACGAGACCATTGCGAAGTTCGGCGATGTCGGCCAACTGCTGCGGCAATCCGAGGGATTTCAGCGTCGGGATCTCGGTGGGAATAACGCGCATCACGATCGAGTAGACGCCGCGCTGCTGGAAGATATTCACGCGAAAGCGCGCGCGCGACGGGAGTGAGTAGCTCAAATCCGCGGTGCCCGTCCGGGCCAGTTTCTCGGCTGCATCCGGATTGCCATGCATGAGGGTCATGGCGATGATTTCGGTCTGGTAGGGCGAGAGCTTCTGCATTCCGAGCGGCTGGACCGGGGTCAGTTTGCCGTTGATTTCGACCTGCGGCGGCTGGCCGACGGAGAAGTTGAGGTCGCTGATTTTGTCGGAAACCAGCAACATTCGCTCGATTATCGGCGGTAAGTCGAAGAAGCTCATTCGGGTAGGCGGGTCGCAGGCTTGAGTCCTGCGCAAACCCGTCGGAGATTTTCGCGAAAAACTTTGTCAAACGCAAGAAAATAATGTTGGCCGCTAGGGACGCAGACTTTTGATGAGGCTTTGGATGGTTTTCGGAATCGTCGCTGACTCGGACAGAAGGCTGTTGATTAAAGCTACAGCGTCGGCGCCGGCCTGGATTACCTCGACAGCATTAGCCGGCGTGATCCCGCCGATTCCGACCAGTAGCATGTCGCCAATAGCTTCCCGAGCCAGCTTCACACCGTCCAAACCAACAACAGGATCGGGGTTCTCTTTTGTGGACGTTGGGAAGACCGGACCGATAGCAAAGTAGTCGATCGGGAGCTTTGCGGCTGCCTGAATTTGGGTAAGCGAGTGAGTCGAATAGCCGATGATTGCGTCTTCGCCGAGTAACCGGCGCGCGGCTTCGGGTGGCAAGTCGTCCTGGCCGAGATGTACGCCAGCGGCTCCGAGCGCGAGAGCGATGTCAGCGCGGTCGTTGATGATCAGAATCACGCCGCGTTCGTTGGCGACTTCCAAGGCCGCTTTCGCTTCGTCGTAAAACTCCAGGGGGGACGCGTGCTTGTCGCGGAGTTGGATTACTGTGGCGCCGCCATCAGCCAGGAGTTTGACTTGTTCTGCGTGTGACAGGCCGGAAATGCGCGTGTCGGTGATCGGGTAGACCTGCGGTAAACCGAAAAAACCTCGCATCGCACTACTCGGCCGACTCTTTCTTCTTCGGCCGCTGGTTCGCCGGCAACACGCGCTTGCGCAACCTGATCGTCTCGGGTGTCACTTCGACAAGCTCGTCGTCGGCGATGAACTCCAGCGCCTGTTCGAGCGAGAGTTCTTTCGGCGGTACGAGCCGCATCGCTTCGTCAGCCGTCGACGCGCGCATGTTGGTCAGCTTCTTTTCCTTAATCGCGTTGACGTCGAGATCAACTGCGCGCGCGTTCTCGCCGATGATCATGCCTTCGTAAACTTTAATGCCCGGCCTGACGAACAACGTGCCGCGTTCCTGAAGATTGAAGAGCGCGTAAGTGGTCGTGTCGCCGGTGCGATCGGCAACGAGCGAGCCGGTCGCGCGGCCGCTCAATGGTCCCAGCCATTCGCCCCAACGCAGAAACATCGTGTTGAGCAACCCCGTGCCTTTCGTCTCGGTGAGAAACTCGTTGCGAAAACCGATCAGCCCGCGCGACGGCGCTTCAAACTCGAGCCGCACGCGCCCGGTGCCGTGATTGATCATCTTCGTCATCTGGCCCTTGCGACGGCCGAGCGCTTCCGTGATCACGCCGATGAACTCGTCCGGACAATCGACGACTACCGCTTCGATCGGTTCGAATATCTGTCCATCGACTTTGCGCGTGATTGCTTCCGGCTTGGAAACCTGAAGCTCGTAACCCTCGCGCCGCATCATCTCGATCAGGATCGCGAGCTGCAGTTCGCCACGGCCCGAGACTTTGAACTGGTCCGGCGATTCGGTTTCCTCGACGCGAATCGCGACATTGCCGAGAATCTCTTTGTCGAGACGCTCCTTTAGCTGGCGCGAAGTCACATACTTTCCTTCGCGGCCCGCAAACGGCGAGTTGTTGACGCCGAAGATCATCGCGATCGTCGGTTCGTCGACGGCGATCGACGGCAACGGCTGCGGGTTCTCGACGGAGGTGATCGTGTCGCCAATGTTGATGTTCTCGATTCCGGCGAGCGCGACGATCTCGCCGAAGCTCGCGCGCTCGACCGCCTCACGTTTCAGTCCTTCGAAAACGTAAAGCTGCGACACTTTGATCTTTTGCGTCGAGCGATCCGGTTTCACCACCGCGATCTGATCGCCGACCTTGATCTCGCCCGAGAAGATGCGGCCGATGGCGAGCCGTCCGACGTAGTCGTTGTAATCGAGATTTGCGACGAGTAACTGGAGCGCGTCGGAGCGAAGCTCGCGCGGCGCAGGAATCGTCTCGACGATCTGATCAAAAAGTGGTTGTAAGTTGTTCGAGTCGTCATCGAGTTTGTGTTTGGCGACGCCGTCGCGCGAGACGGCGTAGAGAATGGGAAACTCGATCTGCTCGTCGGTGGCGTCGAGGTCGAGAAAGAGCTCGTAGATCTCGTTCACCACTTCGTCGGGTCGCGCATCGCCGCGGTCGATCTTGTTGACGACAGCGATCGCGGGCAGACGCGCTTCGAGTGCTTTGCGCAAGACGAAACGCGTTTGCGGCAAACAGCCTTCGGCCGCATCGACGAGCAACATCACGCCGTCGACCATCTTCAACACGCGCTCGACTTCGCCGCCGAAGTCTGCGTGACCAGGCGTGTCGACGATATTGATCTTCACGTCGCGATAACGCACGGCGGTGTTCTTCGCCATGATGGTGATGCCGCGTTCGCGCTCGAGATCCATCGAGTCCATCACGCGTTCGCGCACCTGTTCGTTCTCGCGGAAAGTGCCGGACTGCCGCAGCATCGCATCGACAAGCGTGGTCTTGCCGTGATCGACGTGCGCAATGATAGCGATGTTACGGACGTTCTTTTGTTCGGTCATTGGTACAGGTCTGTCTCAGTGCTTCGTAAAGCACGATACCGACCGCGGTCGCAAGATTCAAGCTGCGGACTTTGGGATTGAGGATGGGAATTCGCAGGCAGTTGTGCCAATTCCGGCGCAGGAGATCCTCGGGCAAACCACGTGTTTCCGGCCCAAAAACGAGACAATCGTTGGGTTGAAACGACCAGTCGGTGTAGACGCGATCGGCCTTCGTGGTGAGATAAATGAAGCGTGCGTCTGGTAGCGATTGATAGAACGACTCGATGTTTGCGTGACGGGAGAGTTTCACTTCGGGCCAGTAGTCGAGGCCTGCTCGCTTCAGCGCGCGATCGTCCATGCGAAAGCCGGTGATGCCGATGATGTGCAGCGGCACGTTGATCGCGGCGCAGAGTCGCGCGATGTTGCCGGTGTTGGGTGGGATCTCAGGTTCGACGAGCGCGACGGAAAGCATGAAGAGAGTATAAGACCTATCTGTCCTGTGGGACGTATGCGAAAAGAAAAAGAAACGACGAGCTTCGCTTGAAGGTCTCGTCGTTTCTTTGGTAAGGCCCTCTCGGCCTCAGATGTTTGTGTGCGCCGGTGGAAGGTACGTGCTGTGACCTGCTGGTTCGAGTTATCTCTTCTTTGCGGCTTTCTTGGTTCCGCCCTTCTTTGCGGCCTTCTTGGTTCCGCCCTTTTTCGCTGCTTTCTTTCCACCTTTTTTAGTTGCCATAGCTTCTATGTGCTCCTTCTTTCGAGTTTGGTTTTTTGTTTCTTCAGGACCACAAGATACTGTGCTTACTTCTCTCTTGTGGGCTAGAGTAAACGGCGCACAACATCTTGCTATATAAACGCAAATACCTCCGATGTCAATAACTTATTACTACTGGCTGAAATATTTTTCGCGCGGCGATCAGGCGCTATGAGAGCGTTGGAAGAGACGATCGATCAGCTAAAGCTCACCTTAGCTTTAGCGTTGTGGGCCAAGTGTGTTCGTTGAGTGCGCGGGCGAGAGAACAAGAGAGTGTAGATTAAAAACAGATAGAAGCGAAAGCAGATGGTCCAAGGTTGGTCCAACTGTTAGTTGCGGAACAATGGAGTGAAGATCCACTGATCGTGACGCTCGATACCGTAGTAAGCGAGCACTGAATTTTTCGTGCTGCGACTTGCAACGCCGACGAATGGACCACTCGAATCGTCATCGATCGAGCTTGAAGTACTCGGCGCCGGTTTCGTGCCGGTATTGATAGCGTTAACGATTACCGGCACCGCAAGTACTTGTAATCGCTGGACTTCCGCGGAGCGTGGTGGCGGAAGAAAACCGCCGGTGTAGAACAACACCGATTGCTGAAAGTCGATCAATCTTTGCGTGCGCGGATGAATCATGCGCCACTCACCGCCGCCGGTTAACGGATCGCGTGCGGCTGAAACGCGGAGTATCTGTCTATTCTTTGAACCACCAACGACTGGAATTCCTTCCAGCAGTTGGTCCATAGACGTCGGCAATGCTTGATCGCCGAAGTTACCAGTGGTGCTCGCGCGATAACGATAGTATTGAACGATCGCATCCGCCACTTGCTCGCCGCGAAAGATCGCTTCCTGTTCGCGATCACGTTGCGTCTGCTGCTGCATGCTGGGCGCGACAGCCATGGCGAACAAAGCGACGACACTCATCAGCGCGAGCAGCGCGACGAGGGCATATCCGCCTTCCGAACGTCTCTGCGCGCTCACATTCATCTCCGTGAGACGATTCGAACGCTCATCGCTCGACCCGAATATATTGTGGTCGGCTTTCGCCTCAAGGTTCGTCATCTTCAGACTCAACTCGCGGCGTTGGACGCGCCAAAGGGTTACCCGAACTCTTGTCGCCTTCCGTCATCGCAAGGGTATGTTTGATCTTCAGCGTGGTGTCCATCATCACCAACTCTTTTTCCGAGATGCTCGTCACGCGAAATCTTCCGCTGAGCACGTCGCCGCGATGGACATTCAAAACATTCTTATTGCTCTTATCCTGCACGAGCGCCGTGTCTTCAACTCGCGTGTGCGGACTGATGATGCCGACGTAGAGATAGTTCGGAGTCGGCGGCGCAGCGATACTCAACATCGCCTGGTTCGAGTAGAGACTGTTGTCCGCGGTACGCACGATGACATTGCGCGAACCGGGCGCGGCGATCATCGAGGCGGAAACGTTAGTCGAGAGCTGCTGTGGACTGATGTAGTTCGTTGGCAGCTCGCGTCCGTCGAGATAGATCTTCGTGGCCGGCGTAAACTTGTCACCCGCTACTTCGAGTTTAAAATCGCCGCTGCGCGCATAGACGTTTGACGGCGACACCGAGGCGAGCAGCAATGGCGGCGGCGGTGTCGGCGTTGGAGTTGGTTGCTGAACAGTGGGCGCTGGCGGTGGGGGCGGCGGCACGTAGTACGCAAAGATGTTTCGCTTGACGTCGGGCGCGCTGTAAGAAGACGGGCGATAGACGATCGGCGCGAACTGTTTTAAATCGAGGACGTTCTGCGACGGCGTTTGATTCTGCGGCTGCGTAGCCGCTGCGGTCTGAGTTGTTCGCGACCCCGGGCCGGAAGGCGCCGGCGTGGCTGTAGCTCTCGGCGTATTCGGACTCTTGCTGCTGCCGAAACCGATCAACGCCCACCATAAAAAGACTACCGCAACCAGT
Source organism: Pyrinomonadaceae bacterium (assembly GCA_036503085.1). Taxonomy (GTDB): domain Bacteria; phylum Acidobacteriota; class Blastocatellia; order Pyrinomonadales; family Pyrinomonadaceae; genus PSRF01. Next base: position 12,583 of record DASXXL010000225.1, read on the forward strand.
CCCAAAACGGCGGCCCAAATCAGCTTCTTCCTTTCTCCGGGTTTAGTGAGATCTACTGCTTGCATTCTTTATTCCTGACTGTGGGCGCTGGTGTTTGTCGCGTTGTTGTCGCGCTGGAAGTAAGTCGTCATGTTTATTTGCAGACTGATGAGCGACCCGCGTGGGTTAGACGCGTTTTCGTCGGCAGAAGCCGGAGAGTTGTTCTCGTTCGCGCGTTGCAACTCGACCTGGTCGATGATCACAAACTGCTTGGTTCGTTCTAGATCCCGAATGAAGCGACGAATGTCGTTGTACTGCCCTTCGACAGTCACCATCACCGCGACACCCGGATAAAAACTCTGCCACTTGTTGGTCGTCGATTTACCGCCGATGGCTTTGGTTCCGCTGGGATCGAGCGGCGTGTAGGTTGGACCAGAAGTATTGCGCAGCCCGTTCTTCACGATCATCTGATTGAGCTCGTCGTAGAGCTGCATGCGTCCTTCATCCGGGTGCAGTAGATAAGTGCTCTCGAAATCGGTCAAGCTCGTAGCGATGTGATCGACTTGTCCCTTCGTGTCGCGGCCTTTGCTAACGACGCCCTGAAGTGTTTGCAGATTCGCCTGTAGCCGCGCCTTTTCTGCGGCGAGCGAGGTGACGCGCGAACGCGCCGGCACGAGGAAATAAAGATAGCTGAGCAGCACGAGCAGCAATACCAAACAACTGCCGGCGAGCGCGGCGACTTCCGCGATCCCAAACATCTTGCCGCGACGCGAGTCGAGAAACGTGCTCAGCCGTTGCTTGTAGCTGGATTCGAATCGAGGCGCCACTGCTGCACTCATTTCGACACCTCGCTTCCCGACGCCGGCGCTGCTGCTATCTCCGCGGCGTTCTCGTGCGCGTAGCCGGAACGCGGGCGATAAACTACGACGAAGCCATATTCGGTGCCGCTTTCGCCGCGCCCCTTCTGAAGAGTCTGCGTACGCAACTCGGGCTGAAAGATTCCTTCCTGATACATCGACGAGATCATCTCGTTGATCGTGTCGGGACTTTTCGCGAACAACGCCAGCTCGAGCTCAGCGACTACCTGATCGCCCTGCGTTGTCACATTTTGTACGGCGATGCGCGAGACCTTCACGTTAGCCGGCAGTGAAGCTTCGAGATCCACCAGGAGCTTCGACCAGAGAAACTTTCGCCGATCGACCAGTAGGTGCGCGGCGGGAACAGCTTGTTGCTGTTCGGGTGACAGCAAACTCTTGATCTCGTCCGCTGTCTTCAAGAGGCCCTGCTCTTGTTGGCGGAGATCGTTGATCTCCCGTTGCGCGACGTCGCCCTGACTTTTAGCGACCGTAGTGAGCCGTACGACCACCAGCAGCGCAACGATCGAAACAAAGAGAATGACGGCGGTAAGCGCCCACGGCAGCAGGCGATTACTAAAAGGTTTTGAGGCTAAATTGAGATTGCTATTCACTGCGAAAAAAGAATAACGGCCAGTTGGAATAATCGCAAATCGCGGCGCGTTTGCCTCGATTTACACGTTCGGGAGCTTCGTCCGTTGCAAAATATACCGCCGCCCTTAATCGGTTCGCGGTCGCAGCGGGCCTTCATTCAGCGCGAGCGAATGGCGATAGGCGCAGGTGACATTGCGTCCGTTCCGTTTCGCCCGGTAGAGCGCCGAATCAGCCAACTCGACCAAGCGAATCGGATCGCGCGCGTCATCCGGGAAACAAGCAACGCCAACGCTCACTGTCAGTCGAAAACGCTCTGCGGCCGGGGTTGCGCCCTCGGTCGACGCCGAGAAGTCGGACTGTTCGATGCTTCGTCGCACGCGCTCGGCAGCCACGAGGCCCTGCAAATAATCGGCGTCGAGCAGGAAGGCAGCAAACTCTTCGCCGCCGAAACGAGCCGCCACGTCGCCGGAGCGCAATGCCGCCTTGATGATCATGCCGATGTCCTGCAGCGTGCGATTGCCGACGAGGTGCCCGTAGTTGTCGTTGACGGCTTTGAAATGGTCGAGATCCATCATCAGGACGCAGAACGGCTGCGACGTCTGTTCGGCGCGCGCGGCTTCACGCCTCAGCTCGGTAAAGAACGACTTGCTCGATAGCAGTCCCGTGAGTTCGTCGTGACCAAGCAGACGCTGAATCCGTTGCTGAAAGGCGCGGTCGATCTCGTCCAATAGCTCGAAACGAAATAACTGATCGCCGATCGAGATCTTGTCGCCGTGCCGCAGCGTTGCTTCCGTGATCAGGCGGCCGTTGACCATCGTGCCGTTGGTTGAGTTGAGATCGCGGATCTTGAAAACGCTCTCGCCTGAATCGGCCTCTACCTCAGTGCTGATTGAGGCGTGCAGACGCGAAGCTTTGGCGTCGTTGACGCGGACATCGGCTTCGATCGCGCGGCCGAGTGTTACTCCCGGACGATCGAGCGGAATGGGTGTCGCGAGTAGTTCTCCGGCCAGCGCGACCAGCACCGGCCGCCGGTCCGTGCTCGCGAGAGAAGCGGCGCTGGAATCTGGTCCAACCTGCGTCGGAGAATCGGTTTCGTGGTAATCGTGTGTCATTCAGGTTCGGCGAGGCTCTGTTTCGTCCGCGGGGCGGCTAGGATCTTATCGCTCTTGCTCCTATAATTACCACAACCAAATTTACTCTAAAAACCCGCGGTAACATCATGGGCACGCAAACATCAGAAAATTCGGCATTCGGAACTTGTTGTGAATCGATGGAAACCGGCAGCGTCGAACGTGTCGCCGTCGCCAATTTACCGACTGAATGGGGCGACTTTCGCGTGGCTGCTTATCGGTCGCTGACCAGCGACGAGGAGTTCGTGGTCCTATTTAAAGGCGAGATGCGGCGCGACGTGCCGACTCTCGTCCGCATTCACTCGCAATGTTTGACGGGCGACGTCTTCGGCTCAACGAAATGCGATTGCGGTCGCCAGTTACACCAGACGATGCAGATGATCAACCAGGAAGGACGCGGCGCGATCGTCTATCAGCAGCAGGAAGGACGCGGCATCGGCATCGTTAACAAGATTCGGGCTTACGCGCTCCAGGACCAGGGCGCCGACACTGTCGAAGCGAATGTGAGGCTCGGTCTCGAAGTTGATTTGCGTGAGTATAAGCAGTGTGCCGAGATCCTTTACGACCTCGGCCTCTGCAACGTGAAAGTGATCTCCAACAATCCGTTAAAGCTGCGCGCGCTCGAAGAAGCCGGTTTGAAGATTGTCGAACGCGTTTCGATTGAAGTCGATGCAACCGAGGACGCGGCCGGCTACTTGCGCACCAAGAAAGAGAAACTCGGCCACCTGCTCGATCTGAAACGATCCTAGTTAGTGATTGCCGCGCAGGTCCTTGATCGTGCCCTTGATGCGGTCGGCGTCAGGGGCCTTCGGATCCAGTTTCAAATACTTCTCCAACTCATCCGCGGCTTCCTTGTTTTTGTGGGCGCTCATGTAAAGCCCACCGAGATACTTGTGTGCCAGCGCGAGGTTTTCGCCGCCGTTCGCGATGGTCGTCTCTAATTCCGGCAACGCCTCGTTGTAGCGCTTCAGGCTGATCAGCGTCAGGCCGAGATAGTAATGTCCGGTTGGGCCGGCACTCTTCAACTCCAGCGCCTTGCGCAAATGCATCTCGGCGTCTTCAAACTTCTTCTTGTTGAACATCACGATGCCGAGGTTGAGATGGGCCACGGGATCGTTAGGCTTGAGCTTGAGTAATGCCTCGTAAGTCTCGCCTGCCTTGTCCATCTGGTTGAGCTTCATGTACTGCAGCGCGAGATCGCCGAGAGCAATCGCGAAAGATGGGTACGCGGCAACAGCTTGCGAGAAGAATTCCGCCGCGGCTTTGTTATTGCCCTTCTGGGCTGCCGCTGTTCCCTTTTGATAAAGACTCAGCGCGTTCTGCGGCACGCCCGCAAACGCGGGATTCGAAGAGTCTGCCTTGAAATGCAATTCGACGATGACCTGGGAAGTACGATTTCTGGCTTCCGGATCAATAGTCAGCGGTTCGCGAGCCTTCTCATACTGTGAACCCGCATCTACCACCACGCTGTAACTACCGGGCGAGAGTCCCCGGAAACGAAATGTACCGTCCTGATCGGTGGCAGTCGACATTGACGAAAAGGCGCCGCCGGTGCCTTCGAGATTTACCTTGACCTGAACAACCGATTGGCCCGCAGGGAAAAGCACACGCCCCTGAATAACATTGCTGCCGTCGCCGCTAGGCAAGCCCCGAGAGCTGCCGGGCAGCACGCCCTGGGCCGAAACGGCTGAGTGAATCGAGATGGCGAGAAAAGCGACAAGCGCGAGTTGAAGATAACGTAAACCGCTGGGCGATTTGATTCTCATGGAATGATGGGTTCCTTTCTAACTCAAAGTGCTAGGGAGTGCGACTGCGGAGGTCCTTGATTGTAGCACGCACACGGTCGGCGTCGTGCGCGTTCGGAGTCAACCGCAGGTAATCTTCGAGAGCGGCCACAGCCTTCGGATATTCATGTTTTTTCCAGTAAATGCCGCCCAGGTAATACTGGGCTAGTCCCAACTGATTGCCGCTGCCCTGAATCGCGGCGAGCAACTCGGTTTCAGCTTCGTCGAATTTGTTCGTGCGTAGGAAGCAGAGGCCGAGATACATGTGCGCCGTTGGCAACGATGCATTGTGCTTCAACGCTTCGCGCAGTTCTGTTTCGGCTTCTTCATACTGTTTGGCTTCCAGCAAGGCGATGCCGAGATTCAGTCGCGGACCGTAAGCGTCGGGGCTGAGTCTGACAGCTTCTTTGAGCGTGTCGATGGCTTTTTTGGTCTGGCCCAGCTTTAGATATTGGACACCGAGTTCGTTGAGCGCGAGCGGAAAATTCGGGTAGAGCGCGACCGCATCTTTCAAACTATCAGCGGCCTTCTGCGTCTCGCCCGCGCGAGCTTCGTCGACTCCCTGCTCAAACAGCTTTCTCGCTTTCTCCGGCACTTCAGCCAGCGCCGCATTCACCACCCCAGGCTTCGTGTGAACACCAGGCTTCAGTTGCAGATGGATCATTACGGTGTTGCGTTGCGGGGTCTGCGGCACGCGCGCGCCACTGATACGCGAAAGGTTGATGTCACTGTCGAAGTAAACGTTCTCACGCGCGATTTCGTAATCGTCGCCCGCATCGACTACGACCGTGTAATTGCCCGGCGCCAGTTGTGTGAAACTGAACGCACCGCTGCTGTCCGGAACAACAGTGATCTCGCCGGAGCTGTAACTCTGAAGCTTGACGACGATTTGGCCTTCGGCGCGACGGCCGGAAGGAAAGAAGATGTAACCCTGAATCGTGTGAATACCATTGGTGCCGGTCGAGGCCCGACCACCCTGGGCCAACACAGCAATTGGTAAAAGCAACAGACCGATGATTGCGAATAAGAAATAGACTTCAACGCGGCCGCGGTGAGACTCCAGACGTGGCATTGGAACAAACCTCCTGAAAACCCTTTCGGTTTTTGAGATTTAACTCCTCGGACTAACGAAGATCAAGTGTAAAGATATAACCCCAAAAAGAAATCGGGGAGAGGCGTTAATTCGGCGCCTCTCCCCGTCAATCGCCAGGCTAATGCCTGTTGCGTAAATTAAGTTTAGAACGTGAACTTCGCGCCAAACCTAAAGGATGAAGGAGGCTGCACCAGCAGTGCCGAACCGTAGAACGGATTCGCCACTGGCGGAACACCCGCGACGCCACTGTTAATCGTGAAGGTCTGGTCGAGAGTGACAGCGCGCTGACTGTTGAAGACGTTGAACCAGTCTCCAGTGAAACGCAGCTCTTTACCCTCACCAACCTTGATCGGATAGTAGACGCCCAGATCCAGGTTCATCGTTCTCGGCGTTCGGTTGGAACCGACGCTCTCGACGACGTTCGGGAATCCGGCCTGGACTGCCGTCACCGTTGGAATGATCGCGGTTCCGCGCTGCACGCCGAATCCTTCGTTGTTGCCATAGATCGGATGCGGAATCAGTTGGTTGAACGGCACACCTGACTGCGCATAGAAGTTACCGCTGATCATCAGGTTCCACGGCGTGCGATAGCTGCCGTTGAACTTGAATTGATGCGGCCGATCGTTTGGTAAGCGACCGTAAGTGTTGTTGAGCAAGCTCTGAAGGTCGAACAACGAAGTGATGTTCGGGTCAGACTGCCCGTTGTCATTACGGAAGAGGCCTTCGTAGTTACCGATCAGGCTCGAGAACACGTAGGAAGCGATGAACTGGAAGTTATTCGTAAACCGCTTCGTCGCCGTGAACTCAACCGCGCGGTAGAAACGCTGTGCGCGGCCGAAGCACTGAGGAGCGTGGCCAGGACCACCAGAGCAGGCTGCTTCTTCAGTGGTGCCCGGACCCAAACGGCCTGGGTTGAAGATGAAGTAGGTGTCACCATCGTCGAATGAACCATCTTCGACGACGTTACGCATCGCGCGATAAATGCCGCGAGTGCCGACCGTGACGTCGTGGCCGATTTCATATTCGAAACCAGCGGTGTACTCAATAATGCTCTGAGGCTTCAGACCCGGATCGGGCGGAGTCGCATCGGAGCCCAGGTTGGTGGCGCCGGTGCTAACGCCCGGAACGATGAGTGAACCCGCAGGTGCATTCAGCCGGTCGACGTTGAAGTTCTTGTCCGTTTGCACGTCACCACCGCCGGAGCGGATGTTGAGGTCTAACGGAATCGGAGTTTCGATAAACTGCGCGTAATTAGCGAACACCTTGCCTTTGCCTTTACCCGTAAAGTCCCAGATAAAGCCAAAACGCGGCGCGGCGTTGTCATCGAAGTTGTTGAACTTCAGGTAAGTACTACCGTTGTTGCTGTACGCCTGCTGATAATCCCAACGGATACCGAAGCTGAGCTGGAAGTTCTTGGCGAATTTCCAGTCGTCGCCGGCATAGAAGCTTTCCGTGTTGGTGTAGCTCGAGCCGACGAGCTCGAAATCACGAACGCGAGTGGTGTTCCTGATAATGAACGGAGTACCAAACGCTTGCGCCGTGGTGATCGCGGTCGGCGTCGGATTGACGGTCAGACCGAGAGCAGCCAGCGTCGCCGCCGGAATGGCTTGTGCGCGAACGACACCCGCCGCACTCGGGCAGGTGATCTGGCCGGAGATAACAGTGCAGACCAGCCAGTTGTTCGTGATGCGCGAACCGTTGGTTACGTTCGAAGCGCCGTTGGTGGTAGTCAGGCCAAGACCCGGAGTGAACCCGTAAGTGATCGCCGGGCCGCTGGAGAGCGTGCCAATTTTGTATTTGTTTTTGTTGTACTCAAAGCCCCATTTGATCGTATGGTCGCCGCCGACGATGTTCTGCATGTGCGCGGAGAGTTCGTAGCGATCGCGATCCTGGTCGCCATACAGGCCAAAGCCCGGACCACGTACGAAGTTGCGCTGCAATGAACCACCGCGGCCATCGACGAAGTCGATGTTGCCAGTGCCAAGGCAGCCGTCCGCCGGACAAGTAACGCCAGTTTGAACTGGAGTCAATACGGTGCCGTTCTTCAACACTGCAAAGTTGTCAGTGACGAGCGACTTGTCAATAGCGCGGGGAATGGTGTTGGCTCTCTGGAAGTGCAGACCACCTGAAATCTCAGCGATGAAATTGCTAGTAATCGTTGAGTTGAGGCGGAAGGCATAGTTGTGACCGCCAGTTTCCTGACGACCCTGGAAAGCCGTGATGTCGTCGCCGAAACCGTTAACATTGTTCAGCGCCAACGTAGCCAGGAAGCCATCGATCTTCGTGAAATCGCCGAAGGTCGAGGCCGTGAATGTGTTCTTCGAATTGAGCGCCCAGGTGATTTTGCCCGCGTAGAACGGAATCGTCACCTTGTTGGAGACGGGCAGATGGAACGTCTGCGTCGAGTAGTAGTTGTTACGGCGCTGCGGGTTGAACGCGCCGAAGAACCACAACTTGTCTTTCACAATTGGACCACCGATGTCACCGCCAACGTCAGCTTCCGAGAAGCCGGTGAAGGCCGAACCGGTGAACGGGAAGTTCTTCACTTCACGCACCAGGCTTTTGGTCGTGCCGTAGCCGAATACGTCCCCATGGAATTGATTGCCACCGCTCTTGGTGATGACGTTGAAAATTCCACCGGTGGAACGTCCGTACTCCGGACCATAAGCACCAGTCTTGATTTCCACTTCCTGCACAAACTCGAACGGGAGGTTCGCGCCCGAACCACCGAAAGCGGGGTCGGTAACGTTCACACCGTCGAGGATGTAGTTGTTTTCAGGACCAGACGCGCCGGCCACTGACGGATCGCGATCGCGACCGGTGGCATCACGCAGACCTGAACGAGTAACTGTCGGAGCGATCGTGTACAACCCCTGCACAGTACGCTGGGTGGGGAAGTTCGAGAATTGATCTGACGAGACGTTAGAACCGGTAGTAGTTCCGCTAACGTCGACGGCTGCGCCGGCGGTATCAGTTACTGTAACAGTTGCCTGAGCGCCTGCGGGCTGAAGTTGGACTTCAACCGAAGTCGTTCGGGAAAGATTTACTTCAACTTCATTCTTTTCAAACTTCGCGAATCCCTTATCAGCTTCAACCGCGACAGTATACCGTCCCGGCGGGAGGTTCAGGACTTTATACCGGCCATTGCTGTCCGTGGTTGCTGTTTGCGCCGAGATCAAATTTGTACCCGACACTCTGACAGCAATGCCCGGAACAGCGGCACCGGCACTGTCGGTGACCGTCCCTTCAATTGAACCTGTCGTCGACGTCTGCGCCACCGCACTGCCAGCAAACAGCGCGAAGCACATCAGCAATGCCGACAAGCCAAAATACTTAAAGACATTCTTCATTTTCTGCTTTCCTTTCTTGAACTAGACAAAGGTGCGGCCCACCCTCCTGTGTTTAAAATCACCCTATTTTTGTTGGCAGCACCAAAAGAATTCCGAAACGAGCGGCTTAAAAAGAGGCCTCGTTGGCGGCTTTTTGGCAAATGCCATGCCCACATCGCTGGCTCTCAGTTTTCTGCAATATTTCACCAGTTGCGGGCGATTAGGGGTGAGGGTGGTTGGAGTCCGAATCCAAAAAAATGGGAAAATCCAGAATTTTCAACCGAGGCCACCGGTTTCCGAAGAAGCCTGTTATATAGTTAGGACTCGATGGCAGAACGCATCTATCGCGATCCGGTTCACAACATCATCCGGTTGCGAACTGATTCAGACGAAGGCGAGCTGATGATGCGCTTGATCGACGCCGCGGAGTTTCAACGTCTGCGTCGCATCAAGCAACTCGGTCTTGGTCTATACACTTATCAAGGCGCGGAACACTCTCGCTTCACACATTCACTCGGCGCGTTTCATCTCATGACGCGCGTGCTCGATCGTCTCAGTGAAAGATATGCGATCGATCCGCGCGATCGCATCGCAGCACGCGCGGCTGCGTTACTTCACGACGTGGGCCATGGTTCGTTTTCACATGTGATGGAGAAGTTGATCGGGTTTCATCACGAACAACGAACGGTCCAGGTGGTTCTCGACGAGCAGACTGAGATCGGTGCGTTACTCAAATCGTTCTCTGCCGATCTGCCGGGCAAAGTCGCAGCGATCATCGAAGGAACGTTTCGACCGTCAGCGCTTGCGCAACTCGTCTCGTCACAACTCGACGTCGATCGCATGGACTACCTGTTGCGCGATTCATTAATGACCGGCGCGAAGTATGGCATCTACGATCTCGAGTGGATCATCAACGCGTTGGCGATCGACGAAGCGGCGGATCGAATCTACGTCGAAGCGCGCGGCGTGTACGCGGTTGAAGAATACTTGCAGGCGCGTTACTACATGTTTCGGCAAGTCTATTTTCATCGCACGCTGCGTTCGGCCGAAGCGGCGTTGCGTTCCATCATTCGCCGCGCTTTGCGATTGCTCGATGAAGGTGAAGAAGTTTGGCATGGACCACGCACTGCTTTCGCTAAGATCCTGCGGCGTGAAGAGTTGTCGATCATAGAGCATCTACAGATCGACGATTCTGATTTCGTGTTTCATGTGAAACAGTGGCAAGACTCGAGCGATCCGATCCTGAGCGATCTCAGCCAGCGCTTTACTGCGCGACGACTGTTCAAAGCGATCGATCTCGACATGCCACACGAGCAGCAAGCCGAGTTTCTTTTATCGGCGCGAAAGATCGTGGAGCAAGCGGGTTTCGATCCCGAGTATTATTTTGTCGAGGACCGCGCGAGCGATCTGCCTTACTACAACTACTACGCGGCGCAGAAGGCGGAGCCGAAGACACACATCTACGTGGAGAGTGGTTACGCGTCGCCGCAGATTCGAGAGATCAGCGAAGTCAGCAACGTGGTGAGAGGACTCCAACAACCTTACGAACTACATCGCATCTGTTTTCCCGCCGAGGTCAAGACAGAAGTGTACGAGCTTTATCACCGCGGCGGCGCGGCGAAACAAACTGTCGGATGATCCGTTTTATCTGCGCCATCTATGGTCTGCTGTTTTTGGTGGCGAACTGTCAGGCGCGCGATAGCGTGAGCGTGCTCGACTTCGGCCCAACTGAAGCGGGCAAGACGGTGGCGGAAAAACTTCGCGCGCAATTTCGTTCCGCTGGAGATTTTCTCGTTGCTGACGCTGACCTGACGCGCTCAGCGGCGATGGGAAGTGGTTATACCGGTTCGCTTAATCTCAGCGTGAACGAAGCGCGCGATCTGGGTGCGGTGCTCGCGACTGATTTCTATGTGCTCGGCGACGCGCAGGTTTTGCGGCGCTCGTCGTTTGAAAAACCGGTCTACTACGAGGCTTATTGTTCGGTGTTTGTCGTCAGCTCGCGGACCGGCCGCTTGCTGGACTGGGAGCGTCCGAGTTTCAATAGCGACCAGGCAAACAAAGCCAACGACCTGTTGTTAGAACATCTAATCGCCCTGTCCCAAAAATTGTTGGTCGTGATGCGTCGCGCGATTGAAGATGAACGCATCCAACGCACTGTTGTTCCGACGTCTCCCGTTCCGTTGATTGAAGAAGCGCCTGATGACCAAACCGCCGCAGCGGAGGGCTTGCGCTTGCCGCGGCCATATCGACGTTTGCGCCCGGAGTATCCGAAAACGGCTGCGCTCGCCGAAGCTGAAGCCACGGTCGACGTCGCCGTCGAGATAGGCGCTGATGGAGAAGTCGGTGACGTGCAGGTTGTTCGTTGGGCTGGTTTCGGACTCGACGAGGCGACAGTCGCGACAGTGCGCCAGATGCATTTTTTTCCGGCGATGAAAAATGGAACGGCGATTCCGCTACGTGTGCTGCTGAGATATAACTTTCGTAAGCCGCCGAAAGAGTAAGTGGTGAAGAGAGTACAATGTTAT